>JBANFU010000150.1:0-15302 GCA_037975865.1 Bacteroidota bacterium | reverse complement strand
CCCTGATTTCTCTGTTGGCCCAAGCCAGTTTGACACGCAAACAGCTCGACCTCAACTTGGCCAAGCAAATCGTGAAGAATTTCGTGAAGAATTCAACCCGCGAAATCAGCATTGAATACATACAGAAATTGGTTTGTGATTTCTACAACATCCCTGTTGAAGCCGTCAAATCCAAAACGAGGAAGCGCGAAATCGTACAAGCCCGACAGATTGCCATGTACTTCACCAAAGACCTGACCAAAGCCTCTTTGAAAAACATTGGTATCTTCTTCGGTGGACGCGACCACTCTACCGTGATTCACGCCTGTCAGACCGTCAACGACTTGATCGAAACCGATAAAAAATTCCGCCACGACGTGGAAGAAATCGAAAAGCGCATCAAAATCAATACGTTCTAACGCAAGAACTCATTTGACCCATACCAGGGAACGATCGCCAATCTAATTTCCGATCTTCTCCATGGCTCAAACCCAACACCTTTCGTAATCATGTTTAAATTCTATCAGTCCTTTCGCTATGCCCTCAATGGACTTTGGCTGTTGCTGAGTACCGAAAGAAATTTTAGAATCATGGGCGTTGTTTGTGTCATTGTGAACATCGCAGGGTTTTCACTCGATGCCTTCGGCGAACACCTCAACCGCTTTGAATGGGCCATACTGTGGTGCGCCATGGGCTTGGTTTTTGTTTCAGAAGGATTGAACACCGCTTTGGAAACGACCATTGACCGATTGCATCCCGACAAACATCAAATGATCGGTCGGGCCAAAGACATGGCCGCCGGAGCCACGCTTTCAGCCAGCATCGTTGCCATCATCGTAGGGTTGTACATTTTCGCACCCCATGTGATGTCCATCCTTCAGAATTAATACATTAACGTTGCCGACAGTAACCTCAGATGCGATGAATCCACATCGTTGGGTCCATTACAGACCCAATTCTTTCAACTGCTTTGAATCGATGGCACTTGGAGCATCAATCATCACATCCCTCCCGCTGTTATTTTTAGGGAATGCGATATAATCGCGGATACTCTCAGAACCGCCAAACAAACTACACAATCGGTCAAATCCGAACGCCAATCCTCCGTGTGGTGGAGCACCATACTCAAACGCATTCATCAAAAACCCAAACTGGGCTTGGGCCTCTTCCTTGCTGAAGCCCAGCAAGTCAAACATCCGTGATTGCAACCCACGGTCGAAAATCCGAATGGATCCACCCCCAATTTCTACGCCGTTGATTACCAAATCATAGGCATCCGCTCGCACTTTACCTGGATCGGTGTGCATCAATTCAATATCCTGAGGCAAGGGACTCGTGAAAGGATGGTGCATGGCATGCCAACGACCGCTTTCTTCATCATGCTCCAATAAGGGGAAATCAAGTACCCACAACGGCTTATAATTAAAGGGATCACGCAAACCCAACTCTGAACCCATCAACAAACGCAATTCATTCAATTGCTTGCGCGTTTTGTGTAATTCACCCGCCAACAACAATATGAGGTCGCCCGGCTCAGCGCCGAAAGCTTGCTTCCAAGCCAACAAAGCATCGGCATCATAGAATTTATCTACGGAACTCTTCGCACTGCCGTCGGCCTCTATCCTACACCATACCAATCCTTTGGCTCCAATTTGAGGACGTTTCACAAACTCCGTTAACCCATCCAATTGCTTGCGCGTGTAATGACCCGCACCCTTGGCACAGATACCTATGACAGAATCTACAGAATCAAACACCACAAAATCTTTCCCACCCACCAAATCCACTGTTGTCTCTGGTGATTTCAGTTCCACAAAGCGCATATCAAAACGAATATCCGGCTTATCACAACCATACCAACGCATGGCATCCGCATAATTCATGCGTGGAAATTCCCCGAAAACCAGGCCCTTTTCCTTTTCAAACAAATGTTTCGCCAACCCTTCAAACGTTTGCAAAATGTCTTCCCGCTCCACAAAACTCATCTCACAGTCTATTTGGGTAAATTCCGGCTGTCGATCTGCACGCAAATCCTCATCCCGGAAACACTTCACAATCTGAAAGTACTTATCAAATCCACTCACCATCAGCAGTTGCTTGAAGGTTTGTGGACTTTGGGGCAAAGCATACCATTGTCCTGGATTCAATCTTGAAGGAACCACAAAATCGCGGGCTCCCTCAGGTGTACTTTTAATCAAGACCGGTGTTTCCACCTCCAAGAAAGATGCCTCGCTCAAATAATTTCTAATGTGTTGAGCCAACCGATGTCTCAATTCCAAATTCGCACGAACCGGATCCCTGCGCAGATCCAAATAACGATACTGCATGCGAATATCATCCCCTCCGTCTGTCTCGTTTTCTATGGTAAACGGCGGCGTTTTGGCTTGATTCAACACCACCAAATCCGAAACCACAATTTCGATTTCACCGGTGGGCATTTGTGGATTTTTCGACTCACGCTCGGCTACAGTGCCGGTTACCTTCACCACAAATTCACGACCCAATTCACCCGCTTTGGCTAGCATGTCGGCGCTGTAGGCTTCGTTGAACGACAATTGGGTTATCCCATATCGATCTCGCAAATCCACAAACGCCATAGATCCCAACAAACGCACCCGAGCCACCCAGCCCGAAAGCGTTACAGTACTACCCACGTGCGACAAGCGCAATTCACCACAAGTATGCGAACGAAACATGCGGCAAAAATACGATGAGAAATACGAAAAGCCTTGGCGAATAGCGCCAAAAGAATTAATCTTTTTGTGATTCTGGCCAACCTTGGGCCTTGATCTCAAATTGGTTACCCGATTTGGTCAGCAACATATTCTTGGATGTCACATCTGTCACATATCCAATCACCGTAAAATCAGGCATGGTTTTGATTTTTTCATAGTCGGCCTGAGCCACCGTAAACAACAGCTCATAATCCTCGCCTCCATTCAGGGCGACCACGCTAGGATTCAAATCAAACGACAACGCCGTATCCAGCGTTTGGGGATCGATGGGCAACTTTTCTTCGTAAACATGGAACCCAAATCCATTGGCTTTGGCCATGTGATACAATTCAGAGGCAACGCCATCGCTCACATCCATCATACTGCTGGGCTTTACTTCCAAAATTTTCAATAGTTCGATGACGTCTTTGCGGGCCTCCGCCTTCAGCTGTCGGCCCACGATATAATCGTACTGCTCCAAATCTGGCTGCATGTTCGGCACTTCCATAAACACACGCTTCTCGCGCTCCAAAATCTGCAAGCCCATATAGGCGCCACCCAAATCACCACTCACCACCAACAAATCTCCTGGCTTTGCACCGCCGCGATAAACCACCTTATCCTTGGCCACCCTGCCGATTGCCGTTACCGAAAGCACCAAACCACTGCGCGAACTCGTGGTATCACCCCCCACTAGGTCTATTCCCAGCTGCTCACAAGCAATTTGCATCCCCGCGTACAATTCTTCTACCGCCTCCAAAGAAAAGCGATTGCTCAATCCCAGCCCCACCAACACCTGCTCGGCCATTCCATTCATGGCGTATATATCACTCACGGCCACTGTAATGGCTTTGTATCCCAAATGTTTTAGTGGATGAAAACTTAAATCAAAATGCACTCCCTCCAACAACAAATCCGTGGAAATCAGTGAATAATGATCCCCCTGATCGATGACAGCACAGTCGTCGCCAATTCCTTTTACCGTCTTCGAATGCTTGGTTTCGAAATGTTGGGATAGGTGTTGAATCAAGCCAAACTCGCCCAATGCAGCGATTTCTGTGCGATCAGTATTATCAAACATACCACAAAGATAGGCAACCCGGCCTAGCGCATCGCTTACAATGCGATACAAACATTCTTGGGCTCGGTGAAAAAGCGCATCGCTTCCCAACCACCTTCTCTGCCTACACCACTGCTTTTCACCCCGCCAAACGGTGTTCGCAAATCGCGCAACAACCAACAGTTCACCCACACGATACCCATCTGCAACTGAGCCGCCACCCGATGAGCCCGCGTCAAATGCTCTGTCCAAACAGTAGCCGCTAAGCCATATTCCGTAGCATTGGCCATCGCCAACACCTCCGTTTCTGTATCAAAAGGCATGATACTGATGACCGGACCAAAAATCTCCTCCGTATTGCATCGCGCGGTAGCGCTCAACCCCTCCAAAATCGTGGGAGCAATATAGTAACCGCCCTCCAACCCCTGTGGATGCAAGGCATGCCCTCCGCACAAAACTGTAGCGCCCTCTTCTTTCGCCAAAGCGATGTAGCCCAACACCTTCTCATAATGGGGTTTCGATACGATGGCGCCCACGCGGGTTTGCGGATCCAATGGATCGCCCACCTGCATCTCAGCCACAGCCTGTACCAGCGCATTTTTTACCCGCTCATAAACCCGACGTTCCACAAACACCCGACTGCCACACAAACAAATTTCCCCCTGATTCATGAACGAGCTATTCACCGTGGTTTTGATGGCCTTTTCCAAATCCGCATCGGCGAAAATGATGTTCGGATTTTTCCCTCCCAACTCCAAACTCACCTTTTTGAACATCGGACCCGCCACGCTGGAGATATGCTTTCCAGTGGCGGTTCCACCCGTAAAAGAAATGGCCTTGATGTTGGGATGCTCTACAATAGCCTGTCCAACCGATGCCCCCAACCCATGTACAATATTCAACACGCCGTTGGGTAAGCCTGCCGCCGTACAAATCTCCCCCAACATGGCCGCTGTTACCGGCGTAAACTCACTGGGTTTGGCCACAACACAATTCCCCGCTGCCAACGCAGGAGCAATTTTCCAAGTAAACAAATACAAAGGCAAATTCCAGGGGCTGATACAACCCACCACGCCAATCGGCGACCTCAATGTGTAATTGATGGCTTTGTTTTCCATGGCATGGCTCTCACTGGCAAACTGCATGGCCGCCGTTGCAAAAAATCGGAAGTTCTGGGCCGCACGAATCATTTCATTTTTGGCCAACCAAAGGGGTTTACCCTGGTCGGTACTTTCCGCCAACGCCAACGTATCCCTCAGATTATCAATCCCTTCCGCAATGGCATTCAATAGCTTGAACCGTTCTTCAGCCGGGGTGTTGCTCCAAGCAGGAAACGCCGCCGCCGCCGCCTCATACGCCTTCGACACATCCGTGGAATCCGAGTTGGGAATGCTGCCATACACTTGCCCGTTAGACGGGTTATAATTGTCTAATACTGCGCCCGTGCTCGAGGCACACATTTCGCCGTTGATGTAGTTGAGAATATTCATACCCCTCTTGTTTCGGTTTCTGTTCGATTTTATCGGTTGCCAATTTCGGCAAAAATTTCATACGCAACGGGTGATGACCAAATGGCATTTTCTGAAACACTTACGCCATAACCCTGCCGAGGTTGGAAGGAAACGCGTACGTCTCGGTCCATGTACCAACTGCGCTGCTTGATGGTCCACTGCATCAATTGAATCTTGTTTTTGCGGTAGTTCACCATCAACTCCTGCAATTCTGCCGCTGTATCTTGTGCATTATACCGCACAATCTTGAGCGATCCAGCCGAATCAACGGTCTCGTCATATTTTGTTTTTTTGGCCGCTTCCAACAACGACCAAGTTGTAACCCACTCCAATTCATTGGCCCAATCCAGAGAGTCTATCGTTTCGGTAGAAACCTCATCGCCTTTGCTGACCGTTTTCCGCAGACCGGGTTGCGTTTTTTGCAACCATTGAATTTCCTGCTGCGCAAACAACACAAAATCATCCAACTCTCCCGCCTGTTTTGCCGTGGATTTCTCTCCGCACGCGGCGAAAACCAGCAGCGCCAAACAGGCCAAACCCATCCCAAATTTCATTTTCATACAATCAATGATTTACCCGTCATCTCCAAAGGCTGCACCAAGCCCATGATCTGTAAAACGGTGGGTGCCACATCCGCCAAAATACCGTTTCTCAAATCTTGTTCACGCTCTTGCGTTACCCACCATACCGGCACTGGATTGGTAGTATGCGCTGTATTGGGACTGCCGTCTTCATTCACTGCATAATCCGCATTGCCATGGTCGGCAATGATTAAAAATTCATACCCTAGCTCTTCTCCCACTTCCACCAAACGCTGCAAACATGCGTCTACCGTTTCCACAGCTTTGATAATTGCCTCGTAAACCCCGGTATGACCCACCATGTCTGCATTGGCAAAATTCAGGCACACAAAATCGTACTGCTCCTGCTGCATCTTGGCGATGGCTCGATCGGTTAACTCAATGGCACTCATTTCCGGTTGCAAGTCATAGGTTGCCACCTTCGGCGAATTGGCCATCAATCGATCTTCCCCCTCAAAGGCCGCTTCCCTGCCACCCGAGAAAAAGAACGTGACATGCGGATATTTTTCCGTTTCAGCCGCCCGCAATTGGGTCTTTCCTGCCATCGAAATCACCTCCCCCAACGTTTGCTGTAAGTTGTCGTTTTCAAACAACACACCCGAGATTTTAAACTTCACATCGTATTGCGTGACGGTGTAATAATGCAACTTGCATTTCTGCATCCCGTGTGATGCGAAATCCTCCTGAGTAAGCGCACGCGTAATCTGTCGGCCGCGATCCGTTCTAAAATTGGCATTTAACACCACATCGCCATCCTTCAACAATCCTTCCTCGCCGGGCAAACAGCGCAAGGCCGACATAAATTCATCCGTGATCCCCGCAGCATATTCATGTTCAATGGATTGCGCCACATCTTTGGCAAGTTTCCCTTCGCCCTTCACCAACAAATCGTAACACACTTTTACCCGCTCCCAACGCTCATCGCGGTCCATCGCGTAATACCGTCCCACCACTGTGCTCAACTTGGCCGATGTGCCTTGAATGTGCGCCAGCAAATTCTTTACATGCCCCAATCCCGATTTGGGATCGGTATCCCTGCCATCCAGAAAAGCATGAACATAGATTTTTTTCAATCCAAACGAGGAGGCAATGGAGCAAAGTTGTTTGATGTGTTCGATGTGTGCATGCACACCCCCATCGCTGAGTAAACCCATGATATGAAACGGCTTATCTTCCGACTTGGCTTTATTCATGGCCGACAACAACACCTGATTTTCCGCCACAGAACCCTCGGCAAACGCCTTGTTGATCTTGGCCAACATTTGCCAAACGATACGCCCGGCACCAATATTCATATGCCCCACCTCAGAATTGCCCATTTGTCCTTCCGGCAACCCCACATTTTCCCCATCCGTTCTGAGGGTTGCATGGGGAAATCGCGCAAACAGGGAGTCTGTAAACGGAGTAATCGCTTGATTGATGGCATCAGAATGAGAGCCGTTTCCAAGCCCCCAACCATCCAATATCACCAAACCCACTTTTTTAACCATTCCACAAAGGTACAACACCCCGTAATTGTATGAAGTAAATTCCCGATATTTGTGGTATGAAAAACCACTTTTCTGTAGCCTATCTGTGCAAAAGCTGGGGCCTGTGCCTTGGGCTGATGTTCGGCGGGGTTTCAGCGCTCTCAGCGCAAGTGGTTTACGATGTAGATCCTGCGGTGGAAACGATCGAAAAAAATCGCATCGAAAAGAGCAAATCTGCCGACAAAAAAATCATGGGCTACCGCATCTTCATTGGTTTTTCAGCCAAGCGAGCCGATGCTACCGAAATTCTGACCAAGGCCGAAGAGAAATTCGCAGATACCCATGGGGCCGTTTTGATTTACGACGAACCCAACTTCAAAGTGTATGTGGGCACGTTTGCTACAGCCGCCGAGGCCGATGCCGCACTGGTTGAAGTAAAACGCGAATTCCCCACCGCGCGCAAATTGCGCATGCTCATTCCCAACCCCGCCTACAGCGGACCAACGTCGAACTGACCCATGCCCAATTCGCTGAAAAAAGATCCCAAAATCGAAAAAACGAAACAAGAGGTTCGGGAACTCTTCACAGCCTACCTAGAACAAAACCAGCAGCGCAAAACCCCAGAGCGCTATGCGATACTCGATGAAATATACTCTTCCAAAAGTCATTTCGACGTGGATGAATTGTTTCTCAAAATGAAATCAAGAAACTACCATGTTAGTCGCGCTACCGTTTACAACACGCTAGACCTCTTGGTAGAATCCGGATTGGTGAAACGCCATCAGTTTGGCCAAAACACCTCCCATTACGAACAAGCTTACGGCTACAAGCAGCACGACCACCTCATTTGCAATCATTGCAAAAAGGTATTCGAATTTTGCGATCCGCGTGTGCAACAAATCACCAGCACCATGGGCAATCTGCTAAAATTCAACGTAAGCAGCCACTCTTTACATTTATATGGCGATCCAAGCACCAACGATCAAGGCGAATGTGCCCAATGTGGCTTGGTCCCCAACAAACTATAGACTTTAGACAATTAATTACATGGTTGATGTTATACTTGGCCTCCAATGGGGCGACGAAGGAAAAGGAAAAATTGCGGATTACCTCACGCCCAAATACAACGTGGTAGCTCGTTTTCAGGGCGGTCCAAATGCGGGACACTCACTGGATTTTGAAGGCAAAAAGTTTGTCCTCAACACCATCCCCTCAGGCATTTTCCGCAAAGAAACCATTAACCTCATTGGCAACGGCGTGGTGATCGACCCTGTGCGCTTGCGCGAGGAAATCGAGCGCATTGTGAACGAATGCCCGGACTACAAAGAGCGTTTATACATCTCACAAAAAGCCCACCTCATTTTACCCACGCACCGCATGTTGGATGCCGCCTCCGAAGCGGCCAAAGGCGATGCTAAAATTGGTTCAACCTTGCGTGGCATCGGCCCCACCTACAAAGACAAAATCGGTCGCTCCGGACTTCGCGTTGGCGATATTCTGGAATCCGACTTCCGTCAACGATACCAAGAAGTGGTAAAAGACCACCTCAGAATGATCGAATTTTTGGGCTTTACCGACTTCCAATTGGACACCGAAGAAGAGAAATTCTTTAGTGCCATTGAGTTCTTGAAAGGACATAAATTGGTAAACAGCGAATACTTCATCCATGACTGCATCAGCAAAGGACAAAAAGTCCTCGCCGAAGGAGCACAAGGCAGCTTGTTGGATGTAGAATTTGGAACCTATCCGTTCGTTACCAGCTCCAACACCTTGGCCGGCGGCGTTTGCACCGGTTTGGGTGTCGCCCCAAAACAAGTGGGCAAAGTGTTCGGCATTTTCAAAGCCTATTCTACACGCGTGGGATCAGGGCCGTTCCCTACAGAGCTCGACAACGAAACTGGAGAATATTTGCGCATCAAAGGACATGAATTTGGCGCCACCACGGGCAGAAAGCGCAGAACCGGCTGGATCGACTTGGTAGCGTTAAAATACACCTGCATGTTGAATGGGGTTGACGAACTCATCATGATGAAGAGCGATGTGCTCAACGGCATGGAACAAATTGCCGCTTGTACCGCCTACAAAATCAATGGTGTAGTCAGTGAACAAGTCCCCGCCAATCTTTGCAGCAGCGATGTAGAACCCATACTGGAGTGGTTCCCAGGCTGGAGTGAAGATCTTAGCCACACCCAAGGCTTTGAAGCCATGGACGAGCGCTTCCGCAATTATGTGCACTTTGTAGAGAATTACCTGGGCACCAAAATTCGCGTGATTTCCCTCGGACCTGAGCGTGAAAGCACCTTGGTGAAAGACTAATTCAACCCAAAACGCAGTATGAAAATTATCTGTATCGGCAGGAATTACGACGCCCATATCCGAGAACTCAACAACGAGGTACCGGAAGAACCCGTCATTTTCATCAAACCCGATACGGCATTGCTGCGTAACAACAACCCGTTTTTCATTCCCGATTTTTCCAATGAAATCCACCATGAAGTGGAACTGGTAGTGAAGATCAAGAAGCCGGGCCGACACATCCCCGTTCAGTTTGCCAAAGATTACTACGACGAGGTATCCTTGGGCATCGATTTTACGGCCCGAGATGTACAAAACCGACTCAAGTCCAAAGGACTGCCCTGGGAAAAAGCCAAGGGCTTCGATCACTCGGCCGCCATCGCGAATTTTTTACCCCTGTCTGTTTTAACCCAAGGTGAGAACAACGGCATCAACGACTGTCATTTCCACTTGGAAAAAAACGGTGAAATTGTGCAGAAAGGGCATACCAAACACATGATTCACACCGTGGATGAAATCATCGCCCATGTCTCTCAGTATTTTGGTTTGCGCATTGGCGACTACATTTTCACCGGCACACCCGAAGGCGTAGGGCCTGTTCAGTCGGGCGACCAGTTGAAAGGCGTACTCGCTGGGCAAACGCTTTTTGATTTTTCGATTCGATAGTTTTCAATTTATCCATATAAAAAGAGGGGGCGGCCAATGGCCGCCCCCTCTTTTTATTCAATCGAACTGAGAATTATTTCAATACCACTTTTTGAGTTGTAGTGCGACCTGCATTGTCGGTGATGTTCACGAAGAAAATACCTGACAAACCATTGGCGTTTACAGTCTCAACTTTGCTGTTGGCGTTGATGCTACGAACCACACGACCGTCGATGCTACGAACAACGATGTTTTTAATGTTGTTGGTAGTCAAAGCAACCACGAACTGACCTTCAGCTGGGTTTGGTGCGATGCTAACTTCTGCGCTCTCGATGATATTCTTGTTAGAAA
This sequence comes from Bacteroidota bacterium, assembly GCA_037975865.1. Taxonomy (GTDB): domain Bacteria; phylum Bacteroidota; class Bacteroidia; order NS11-12g; family UBA955; genus UBA955. The sequence continues at coordinate 4,697 of JBANFU010000150.1, read as the reverse complement.
CCACGGTGCAAGAGTTCCACTTGTATGTTGGCAATACAACATCAGCAGTAGCAGTAGCGATATCAAATACACGATCCACTTTGTTGTAACCGTTCAATGAACCACAAGCGATATTCAAGTTCTTTTCGCTGAAGTCGTCGTTCTCAGACAAACCGTTCGCGAAACGGAACTGATACTTTTGAGCCCAAATCTTGATGGTGGTTGAGTAAATACCATTACCCATATCCTTCAACTTGATTTTGTTGAACTTCCATTCAATTTGAGCAGTGTCCATGTAGGGTTGGAAGTTACCAGCCAACCAAACGCCATCCGCAGATACGATGGTGTCAGACATATCCACAGAGAAAGTCACGTTCAACAAAGAACCCAACTTAGGAATGGTGTAAACAGTATCACCGGTGATAGAACCATCAGTGTAGTTCAATTTGAAAGTGCGGTTAGGACCTTTGATAATCCAAGTACCAGCAGGACCTGCAGTAGCACCCCACTCGTATGAACCAGTCAATACTTGAGGGTAAGTAGCAGACCAGATACCGTCGTTGGCAACTTTATCACCACGCAAACCGCTATCGTTGGCTACGAAATCAGACCAGCCAGACAAGTTACCCTTGAATTTTACGTTGGTCAATTTGAAGCTGTTTTGGTAGTTACCATCCACCACATGGAAGGTAACGTCGCGCTTGTACTTAGGAATCAATGCGCAAGTATCTTGTTGGTTGAAGCAAACGTGCTTGGTGATTACACCCGAACCAGCCACTTTCAAGTCGCGGTCGTTTACAGATTCCCAACCGCTCTTACCATTCACAAATTTGAATTTGTAGTCACCATCAGGCAAGAAAGCCACCAAGTAGTACATGTCGCCTACGTTCTTACATTTAGCAGCATCATCAGAAGGTGTCCAGTCAGAGGTCATACCCGCCTTAGTCTGGTAGTTACCAGCCACGCGAACGCCATCCGCAGATACGTCTTCGTTCTTCATGTCCACTTGGAAAACCACACGCTGAGTACCAGTTGCTGGGGCTGCACAATCCGCAGAAGCATCATTGAAGCAGTAAACATCCAACACTTGATCTGCAGTACCAGTAGTCAACTTACGGTTGAATGACTCGTCGGGCATACCCCAAGCGTCACCGTTGATGTACTTGTACTCGTAGCTTGTGCTCGCCTTCAATGTCAATTGAATTGAATACACATAACCAGATCCAGTAGCAGTCAAAGTGTTACCAGTAGCGCCTGGAGACCAGTTGCTACCAATACCTGCATCAGCCTGCAAATCACCGGCGATACGGATACCCTTTGGACCTACTGCTACATTCTGCATGTTTACCCGGAAGGTAACCTTTACAGTTTGCGCAAAAGCTGCAGTCGACAACGCAGCCAAGGCAATGAGTGAGTAAATTTTTTTCATGTTTATATTGTTTTAATATTTCTGCCGTAAAGATAAATAAAAAAGTGTCAAACTGACAATAACCTTTTTCCCAAAAAATTGCACTTTCTTTGTAATACCCAAAAGAATTCATGAAAAAGCTGATTTTATTCTGTCTTACCACCTTATTATTTGCATCAAACAACCTCACTGCCAGCTTGTTACCGCCGCGAAAAAACACGTATCACGTTGCGCCACCCTCCTGGTATTTGGGCTTTTCTAACCCCAAATTGGAGATCATTTTGCACGCAGAAAACATCAGCCTATATAACATCGCCATGAGCCCCTATGCGGGTGTTACTTTTGATAGTGTGGCCCAAAGTGCGAACCGACATGTATGCTACATTCATTTGACCATTCAGCCCAACACGCAACCCGGCTACTTGGAATTTAACGTAACCCCCAAGGAAAAACGCAGCAAAGCCCAAAGTGCTTACGTTCTGAAGTACGAACTCAAATCGCGCCGTTCCAAGGAGGCCCAAGCACCCGGAATCACCCCCAACGACGTAACCTACCTCATTTTCCCCGACCGATTTTGCAATGGCGAAACCGATAACGACAATGCCGATATGCAATACCGTGTGCGCGTGGACCGCGGCGGTTTAAAATCCCGACATGGAGGAGATCTTGCGGGTGTCCGCAGCAAATTGGACTACCTTAAAGAGTTGGGTATCACCGCCCTGTGGTTGAATCCTGTTCAAACCAACGACCAACCCGAAGAGAGTTTTCACGGATATGCCATCACCGACAACTACGAAATCGATCCGCGATTTGGCAGCAACAAAGAGTACGCCGACCTCGTTGCGGAGATGCGGAAACGAAACATGAAGATGATCATGGACATCATCCCCAATCACGTGGGCGACAAACATTGGATGAATCAGTACTACGATACCGGCTGGTTCAACTACAAAGACACCTATGTGCAGACCAATTTCCGCGCACCCACGTTCGCTGACCCCAACGGGGCCCCCTCCGAGAAAAAAATCAACATGGACGGCTGGTTTGTTGCCACCATGCCCGATTACAACCAAAAAAACCCGCACATCGCCACCTACCTCGACCAACTTTATTTGTGGTGGATCGAGTTTGCGAATCTGTCGGGCTATCGCATCGACACCTATCCCTACCCCGACCAGGACTACATGAATCACCTCATGGAGTTATTGTTGAAAGAATACCCTCAACTCACCATTTATGGAGAAACCTGGGTACAGCACACCACCACCCAAGCCACCTTTGTTCGCAACAACATCAAAGGCTTCGAGAAAAATAGACTGCCCGGAGTAACGGACTTTTCCATGTGCTGGGCTTTCCAAGAAGCATGCTCGAAACCGTTTGGCTGGACCGAAGGACTGAATCGCGTTTACATCACCCAGAGCGAGGACTTTTTATATCAAGACCCTTACAAGAATTGCACGTTTTTAGACAATCATGATATTTCTCGTTTCTATTCGATTGCCAACGAAGACATCGACGCATGGAAACGCGGCATCACACTGCTGCTGACAACACGCGGACTACCTTGCATTTACTACGGCACCGAAATACTCATGACGGGCAAAACCGAAAAATCGGACGCGTATGTAAGATTCGATTTCCCGGGCGGATGGAATGGCGATCCGGTGAACAAGTTCACACCCAAAGGTAGAACATCCAAAGAGAATGATGCTTGGAAATGGATGCAAACCCTCAATAAAGCCAGAACCTCCATGCCTGCCTTGGGCGTTGGAAAAACCATGCAGTTTACCGGCATCAATGGCATATACACCTATTTCCGCTACACGGACAGCCAAAAAGTAATGGTCGTTTTAAGTCAGAGCGATGATTCTCAGGAAATTGCCCTCAGCCGATTTGCAGAGATCACCACCGGTTATACCAAATTGAGGAATGTCATGACCGGCGAAATCACACCTTTGGGCAGCACATTGAAAGTGGCAGCCAAAGGCAGTTATGTCTATGAGCTAGTCAAGTAATGAGCAACGCCTCAGTGGGCGAAGCCTTTTTTTGAATTAGGCCTTTTCCGACATCAAAGCACGGAATTGTGCCAAGCGATTGTTTACATCTTCCTGCGTAATGGAGGCCAATTTGGTGGTTCCGAATTGTTCCACACAATAGCTTGCCAACGCACTTCCGTAAACGATGCCTGTTTTCATGGCCTCAAAGTCGGTTCTGCCCGTGCTGGCCAAATATCCGATAAATCCACCGGCAAACGTGTCTCCTGCTCCGGTTGGATCAAAAACTTCCTCTAGGGGGAGTGCTGGACAGAAGAAGGTTTGTCCTTCTGCACCAAACAGCAAGGCACCGTGCTCTCCTTTTTTAATAATCAATGTCTGCGGACCCATTTCACGGATCACGCGAGCCGCTTTCACCAAGCTATATTCACCCGATAACTGTCGCGCTTCTTCGTCGTTGATGGTCAATACATCCACTCTTTTGAGGACAACTTTCAAATCATCCATGGCGATATCCATCCAAAAGTTCATGGTGTCCATCACCACCAACTTGGGCTTACGGGTTAACCGATCGAGGGTGGTCAACTGCACTTGGGGACTCAAATTTCCCAACATAACAAAGTCCGGCTGCTGCCAATTTTCAGGAACGATGGGATCGAAATCGCCCAAAACATTCAATTCGGTAACCAAGGTATCACGGGAATTCATGTCCATATGATACTTTCCATGCCAGAAAAACGACTTTTCACCTTGCTTCACTTGGAGTCCGGAGGTGTCTGTGCCACGGGCTTTCAACGTCTCTACGAAGTCAAAATCAAAATCCTCACCCACTACGGCCACCAGACCTACTGGCTTGTGCAACAATGTAGTAGCCAAAGAGATATAGGAGGCGGCACCACCTACAATTTTACCTGTACTACCAAAGGGGGTGTCGATGGCGTCAAACGCAACGGATCCGATAACGAGAAGGCTCATAAAAATATTTTAAAAAATTTCTGCAAAGGTATTGAATCGAAACCGCTTTCATACTATTTTTGCATTCCGGTTGAGACAAGGCAACGCTTGAAAAAGCAACCTTGTTCTAACACAGACTCCTTGATAGCTCAGCCGGTTAGAGCGAGCGGCTGTTAACCGCTAGGTCGTTGGTTCGAGTCCAACTCAGGGAGCAAACAAAAAGCCATCCAATTCGGATGGCTTTTTTCATTCTACAATAGACGCTTCAAGTCGGTTTAGAACCCTTTTTCAAAGCTCAAATACTTCACATCCTCCATGAAAGGGAAGAATGGAAGCGCTTCCACCTTTGTAATCACCTCCTC
>JBANFU010000105.1:0-7406 GCA_037975865.1 Bacteroidota bacterium | reverse complement strand
AAGCCAATGGGGGCGATTCTGTGCAATACAAATTCAGTTATTTGAGCAGTACCTATGAATACCGCCTGTACAAAACCCATCGGTTTTCATTGACTGGGTTTGCCCAACTCGGCGGGGGGATTCGCACCGTGAATCACTTGACGAATCCGGATATGGCCAATCAACGACAGTTTTTCATGCCCTTGGAATTTGGGGCCTATGGTTCTGTGCGATTTCTTCGCTATTTCGGGGTTGGTGGGGGATTGGGTACGCGCATCGCGCTGTTTCCCGGAGGAAGAAATTTCTCTGGCCCCATTTACTATCTTGGGTTTACAGCGTTTCCGTGGACGTTCTACGAGGATGTCCGCAGGAAAGCCAAAAAACACGGCGTCAATTTACCCTAGGTGGTCACCGTAGCCGCGGTATTCCAATTTTTATAACTACTTCTTCTGAGCGGCCTTTTGAGCGCGTTCATCATCGAGGTGTTTCAGGAATTCCACCATTTTGTCGACATCAATTCGGTTGGCCACAATTTTGCGGTCGGCGTCGAGCACATAGATTGTTGGAGAGGCCACTACATAATAACTGTAGAGTGCGTCGGCGTATTTCTGACTTTGAACCTCACCACGAATCAGGTGCGTGAACGCCTGGGTTTCGGGGTGTGAGTTGTAATATTCTTCCCATTCTTTCTTTTTGTCGCCACTGGAGAGTGCAATGACTTTCCATCCTTTGTCTTTGTTGGCCTCATAAATTTTGGCCAATTTGGGCATGACTTCTTTACAGTGGCCGCAGGTTGGGTCCCAGAAAATCATAATTACGTATGGACCGCGAATTTTTTGGGTATTGACCCAGTTGCCTTTGATGTCTTTCAGTTCTAGTTCGGGCGCAGTTTCACCGATCAGGGTATGGGCCCTGCGGAAGGCATTTTCACACATTTTGGTGATGGTAGCGCTGTCAACCCACCAGCTTTTTCCTTGGCAGTAAGTGCTCATCGCCATTCGAACAAAGGCACGATCCAATCCCATGATGTTGGAACTTTCGAAACGGTTGGTTAAATACCAAATCAAGTATTTTTCCATTTCGATGGTGTTCTTGCACTGTTCTAACAGTCTGTCTGCCACTTGCATGCATGAATCTGCATCGGGAACAATGATTTTATCGAAATAAAAGTCAAGACGATGTTTCACAATATTCACGGGCATACGCAACAAACCATCATCGCCAAAATCCATGTGGTCTAAGTAGTGTTTTTTGTACCAGCGCAAGGGGAAGGTGCTGTCTTTGCTGCCATCGGTCATTGTTGGGAATACCTCAGGGTAGGGCACATTGATCATGGCTATCAAAAATTTCGACAACAAATGGCCAGGGTATTTCAGAATGTAGGCTGAGTCATAGTTGCCCTTTTCATTCAAGTAGCGATCGCGGATGGCGTTCAAAGAATCCTTCGTGCTTTGAGGTGCCAAAGAATCCGCTTCAATCACTTGGTCGATGGCCATTAATTTCTCGATGACGGCCACTTTGCCTTTTTGGTATTCTAGGAAGGCAGCATTTTCCACTGAGCCAGTAACCGACATGCTTTTGTAGTAATCACGGGTGCTCCAAGCTGTGTCGAATTCAATTTGGAAATCCAAATCATCATCGATGATGAACTCAAAGTAATCGCGCTTTTTCGGGAAAACGAACAAATACATCCCACGCTGTAGTTTTTTGGTGCCCACAAATTGTGCTACCCCATTTTTGTCGATGACTGCGGTATCGCGGAGATATTTTCCACCGATGTTGTGGTCGGCCAGATACACGGTATCCCCTGCATAAATGTTGGTGATTTTTGGGGTGGCTTTGGGCGGGGTGATGGTTTTGAATTTGAAGCGAATGCTGTAGTTGCCGGGTTCGCGACCATCCCATGCGGGGGCACTTTTTAAATTGGGGTAGTTGCCAAACACATTGGGTTTTACGGGTGCGGTACGGGTGTAAGGAATGAATTTGAGTTTGGATTGCAACTGTTGATTGAGCTGTTCCTCGCTGACGTGGTTTGGGTCTATCGCTGGGGTCACAAACGCAACATTGTTGTCGATGTTTATGGATTCTACCGGCGCCGTTTCTAAGGGTGTAGCCATGACGGGGGCCTTGTCTTTGTTTTTGTTTTTCCCTTTTTGAGCACTCAGTGTTTGGGTGCTACCGCAGGCAGCGATGAGGAGGGCCACACAAGAAATTCCGTATACAGACCAGTTGCGAGTAGAAATCATTTTCATAGTAGTTGCAATCGAGTCCAAAATAGACAAATTTTGTTCCAATTTTGTTGTTTAACCATGAGTGATCCAACTTTTTACGAAAAGGTGTACGAAGTAGTGCGTTTGGTGCCGGCAGGCCGGGTGACATCCTACGGCGCCATCGCCAAGTATTTGGGTGCTGCCAGGAGCAGTCGGTTGGTGGGTTGGGCCATGAATGTTTCCCATGGTGTTAGTCCCATAGTGCCGGCTCATCGGGTAGTAAATCGCACTGGATTGTTGAGTGGTAAAGCCCATTTTGGAGAGCCAAATGCCATGGCGTCGCGATTAATGGCAGAGGGGATCGTAGTGGTCGACGATCAAATTCAACACTTCGATGAAGTGTTTTGGGATCCGGAGCTGGAATTGCGCGTTATTTGAACAGGTCCCACCACCAAGTGCCTTTTGGATGAGGTGCGGTGACTGTAATAGAGGGCTGCGACGAAACTACGTGTGGAGTAATCAGCGTTCTGCTGTGCAATCCAATGGAGCGATCGGGCAGGGGTTCGTTGGCGCCATATTTGAGATCGCCTAGGATGGGACAGCCCATTTTTGACAGTTGCGCTCGGATTTGGTGGAATCGACCGGTTTCTAAGCGGATTTCATACAAAGACCGACCGGCAAAGTTTTTTAACAGCTTGTAGTGTAAAATGCCGGGCTTGGTACCTGGTTTATGGGAGTTGTAGGCATGGGCACGCTTCGTTTCGCTGTTTTTGAGCAAATGATGTGTGAGGGTGCCTTCCTCGTTGGGTAGGGCTTTGGTGGTGATGGCATGATAGATTTTTGTATTTTTCTTGTCGCGAAAAATCTCATTCATGCGGGTGAGTGCTTTTGAGGTTTTGGCCAAAATTACAACGCCGCTCACGGGACGGTCGAGGCGGTGCACCAAACCGATATAGGCTTTTCCAGGTTTGTTGTATTTCTCGGCAATGTAGCGTTCTGCCAAATCCAACAGGTGAATGTCACCCGTTAAATCGCCCTGAACCGCCAATCCGGCGGGCTTGTTAATCACCAACAGGTGATTGTCTTCCCATAATACGTCTACCACAACGCAAAGTTAATACGAAACCCTACTTTACAGGTCGTTTTGGATGGCTTTTGCCCTATTTTTGCATCTTACACCCATGCAAAACCCCTTTGTTACCTACAAAACCCAAATCTCAGAAACGCTAAAATTGGCGTATCCCATCATCTTGGGACAGTTGGGCATCATTCTCATGGGGGTGGCCGACACGTTGATGGTGGGGCCTTTGGGTTCAGAAGTGCTGGCCAGCGCCAACCAGGCGAACAACCTGTTTTTTATGGTTAGCGGTCTTACGTTTGGTGTGTTGTTTTCCATCAGCACGCTGGTGAGTATTAAGGTGGGACAGAAGCGCGCGGCCGATGGATTTATTACTTACCGGTCTGGCTTGGTTGTGGCCTTGGTGTTGTTTGTTTTTCAATACTTGGTGTTGCAGGTCTTCGTGTACAATTTTCATTGGCTGGGTCAGGATGCTGCGGTAACGCGATTGGCTCCGGGCTTTTTGAATATTTTGAGTTGGAGTATTCTGCCATTGTTGATTAATGTGGTTACCCGGCAGTTTACCGATGGCTTGGGTCATACCAAAATTGCAATGCTGATCACTTTGGGTGGATTGGGATTGAATGTCTTGCTGTGTTGGGTGTTAATATACGGACATTGGGGCTTTGAACCGATGGGTCTCAATGGCGCGGGCTATGCTACCTTGGTGTCGCGCACACTGATGGCGTTGGTTGGTTTGTGGTATGTGCGTTATTCTGCTTTCATGCGCAAATATGTGCCTGCCGTGATGCCCAAATGGGATAAAATCATGGAGGAAATGCCCAGTATCTGGAAGTTGGGATTGCCTGTGGCATTGCAAACATTCGCAGAATGGGCCTGTTTTGGTTTGTCGGGTGTGATGGTTGGCTGGTATGGTTCTAAGCAGTTGGCAGCCCATGCAGTGGCGTTGAACGTGGCCTCTGTGACTTACATGGTGGTGAGCGGAATTGCCATGGCCGGTGCCATTATCGTAGGCAATAATTACGGTGAAAAGAATCGCCAACAAATCCGGCATGCAGCCCACGCGGTGCTATTGATTATAGGGGTGTTTGAGATTATCAATGCCTTGGCTTTTGTATTCGGCAATCAGGCCATTGCTTCTTTGTACGATGTAAAAGATGATGTGATGCCCACGATATTGCCGTTGTTTATTCTGGCCGCCGTATTTCAATTGGCCGATGGCATTCAAGCGGGTGCGATGAACATGTTGCGGGGGATTAAAGATGTGAATTGGTCATCGGGGTTGAGTATACTTTCGTATTGGGTGATTTCTCTGCCATTGAGTTATGCCTTGGGCGTTTGGCAGAATCTGCAGGTTTATGGTATTTGGATCGGATTTACAGTGGGATTGTTTGTTGCCGCGGGATTGGGTGTATGGCGATTCTATTCCCACCTGCGCGTACTAACATTTGAAGAAGAATCTACGGTTTCATGAAACAGATAAAATACATGATCATGGTGGTCTTGCTGGGCAGTTCCGCTTCCCTCATTGGCCAAGTTACTGAAAAAAAATGGGCGAATGTAATTGGTTTGTCGGCATCTCCTTCTTGGTCTACCGCTTGGATTTCAGGGTATCAACCCGATGTTAAAGGAGGTTATACCGAGGCGCAGCTTCGGGATTCCTTTGCCTTGACCGATAGGTCCTTACAAACCAAGAATTTTTCAGTTACCTATTCACGAAAACTGAACGGATTTACCAATTTTGTGGTGGGATTGAGTATTGTGAACACGGGGTTTACGCGGGTAAAAGACGGCAACATGTTCAAGTATGTCATCCACCCCGATGTGGGTATTTATCCCAATTTGGTTCAGGCAGGATTGATGGAGGTTCACTACGAGTATCGCTCCCAATATGCGGGCGCCTTGTTTGCTGTGGAGAAGCGTTTGGATGGTTCTCGTTTTCAGATGCAAGCGGCGAGTATGTGGTATCAATTGGGTGTGATGCCTGCTTTTTTGATGAAACAAAATTTGCAAATTCATACAGTGGGATTTACCATGCCACAGGGCAATGATTTTACTGTGACTGACTATGTGGCTAACACCGTGGATACGGGGGTTGTATTGACCAAATCTCAATCGGTGAGTGCCAATGCCTTCCTTACAGCGGCCTTGCGGTTGGAGTACAATTTGGATCCCAAGGTTCACATTTTTGCAGCGCCCCGGTTGATGCTTCCTGTGTTGCCCAGCAACAAGGGCGTGCAGACCTATTGGTCGCCCCAAATTGGTTGTGAATTGGGTGTGAGATTTCCCTTAGACTAAGCAGTCATCTGAACGAAGTCCTACTAACGTAGTTTGAATTTTAACTCCAATAGTGGATAAAATGATAAAAAGCGAGGGCGGCCCATGGGCCGCCCTCGCTTTTTAAATCGATATTGTTGTTAGCGATTATTTGCCATTCATTTTGGCACCGATGTATTCGCGGTTCAAGTTGGCAATGACACTCAATGGAATTTGCTTGGGGCATTCAGCCGCACAAGCGCCGGTGTTGGTGCAAGCACCGAAACCTTCTGCATCCATTTGGTTCACCATCGCAACCACACGGGTCTCGCGCTCAGGCTTTCCTTGAGGCAATTTAGACAACTGCGTTACTTTGGCACCCACGAACAACATCGCCGAAGCATTCTTACATGCACTCACGCAAGCACCACAACCGATACAAGTAGCAGCTTCAAAGGCTTCGTCGGCCACTTCCTTGGGAATCAATACGGCATTTGCATCAACCGCGTTACCCGCGTTGGTAGAAATGAATCCACCAGCAGCAATGATCCGGTCAAAGGCACTGCGGTTTACCGTCAAATCCTTGATGACAGGAAATCCGTTGGCTCTCCATGGCTCTACCGTGATGGTATCCCCATCGTTGAAACTGCGCATGTGCAATTGGCAGGTTGTTACACCTTGTTTGGGTCCGTGTGGACGACCATCGATGACCATAGAACACATACCGCAAATTCCTTCACGACAGTCGTGGTCGAAAGCCACGGGCTCTTTGCCTGTTTCAATGAGTTGTTCGTTCAAGACATCGAACATTTCCAAAAAGCTCATGTCGGGACTGGCATCCACTTTATACTCTTCAAAGTTTCCAGCGCTATCCGCATTTTTCTGGCGCCATACTTTTAAGTTTAATTTCATTAACTTGCTCATAATCTTTTTGTTAGTGGATTATTTGTAACTGCGTTGTTGGATTTTGATGTTTTCGTATTTCAACTCTTCTTTGTGAAGTTCCCATGAATCGCCCTTGCTTTCCCAAGCAGCTACATACATGTAGTTTTGGTCATCACGCAGGGCTTCACCTTCTTCGGTTTGATATTCTTCGCGGAAGTGTCCTCCACAGCTTTCGTTGCGGTTCAGGGCGTCAACACACATCAATTCACCCAATTCTAGGAAGTCGGCAACGCGACCTGCTTTGTCTAACTCGGGGTTGAATTCGTTTATGCTACCTGGGATACGCACATTTTTGTAGAAATCGGCGCGCAGGGCTTGGATTTCGGCGATAGCCTCTTTCAATCCTTTTTCGTTGCGTGCCATACCGCATTTGTTCCACATGATGAGACCCAATTCGCGGTGGTAGCTTTCTACACTGCGGGTACCTTGAATTCCCATCAACTGTTGGATGCGATCGTTGGCAGCTTTTTCAGCGGCAACAAAGGCTTCGTGGTCGGTAGAAATGGGTTTGGTATGAATTTCTTTGCTCAAATAGTTACCGATGGTGATAGGAATCACGAAGTAACCGTCCGCTAGACCTTGCATCAAGGCTGACGCACCCAAACGGTTGGCACCGTGGTCTGAGAAGTTGGCTTCTCCCAAAGCGTACAATCCCGGTACTGTGGTCATCAAATCGTAATCTACCCAAAGTCCACCCATGGTGTAGTGCACGGCAGGATAAATACGCATAGGTACTTCATATGGATCTTCATCTGTGATTTGCTTGTACATATCAAACAAGTTTCCATATTTCTCCTTGACAACTTCTTTACCCAAACGAATCAACGTTTCATCATCGGGGTTGGCGATGTTGAGTTTGCTGGCTTCGGTACGACCGTATTTCTGCATCATGTTGTATTTGAAGTCCAAATACACAGCCATTTTGCTTTGACCAACAC
>JBANFU010000090.1:0-3052 GCA_037975865.1 Bacteroidota bacterium | reverse complement strand
CCGGCTACGTTGACGTTGGCGGATTCATCGGACGGACATCCAAGCCAAGAGCGATTGCTGATCAAATCAAAAGCGTTGGACACCGAAGTCATCAAAGGACTACATTTGATTGCGGCTTCCATTGACACGGGGTTGGCCGATTTGATCAAATTACACCAACAACAACTAGAATACGCGGGCTGTCACCTCAAGGAACCCGCTATTTACCAGCATTTGTCGCGCCAAGGCTTCGTGGCCATGCCGAAACACTATGCCAATATCATCAAGGCCGACCGAGAAATTCATTTGATTTTGCAAGAGTGGATTTCCCCGGCGCACATCGCCCTGCAAAACAGTGAAAACGAGCCCGACAGTTGGACCCAAGAGCAAATTCAGTTGTGCTTGAGCAGCATCGACGTGGCGCACCGCATGCTGGAGTCATTACCGGCGTCAAAGCCAGACCTTCTCAAACCGTTTGAGCCATGGAAAGCCTTGAATTTGTATGGCAAACTCATGGATATTTTGATTGAGGAATGCGCTGAGGCAGACCAAATCACCCAACTGCAAATGGTCAAGGAGGCGATGCTGAATTTTGAATCGGATTATCGCGATGTATTGTGGCCCCGTGTGCCCATTCACAATGATTTCAACCCCCGAAACACGTTGGTTCGCAGCAGCGGAATGCCGTGTATTTACGATTGGGAACTGTCGATGATCGACTTGCCGCAGCGCGATTATATTGAGTTTTTGAGCTTTGTGCTGCCGGAGGATTTTGAACGAGACACACTCATGAATCACCTGCGCGAGCATTATCAGCAGATTGTTCAACGAAAAGGACCGGGCCATCATCTCACGTTTGGCGATTATTTATCGGCCGCCGAGATTGCCGTGAAAACCTATATTTGTTGCAGGGTATCGTTCTACGAAGTCTCGGGCATTGTAGCGAAGTACGACTTTTCACAGCGAATCTTGTCGGTTTCTCTGCGCATGCTTCAAGTACTGGAATTGGCGCTAGAAACGGCCCATTAACCAGTCTCCCAAAACCACTACATCCATGACCCAGGAACTCACCGTATACATGATTGGAGCCTTGCTTCCACTGGTGATCACAAACATTGCCCACATGGTATGGGTGAAGCGAAACCGATGGGAGAGATTGAGCATCCCCATTCACGTGGGTGCTTTTGGCGCAAACAAAACTTGGCGCGGGGTGGTATTTGTTTCGTTCGTCAACGCGGTTTGTTTTGGACTGATCAATTTTCCGGGTGGTGTGTTGCTTTCTCATTTGAACGACACATTCTATGACGCCATACTCATCGATTTGAGCACCTGGCACGGGTGGGAAGACATTCTATTCAAATGTTTCATCGGGTGGGTGTATGGAATGGCCTACGTCCTTTTCGAGCTCCCCAATTCTTGGCTCAAACGCAGAATGGGCATTGCTCCCGGGGCCACGGCCACGCGGGGTGCTGTTTGGTTTACCCTGCTCGACAAAACCGATTCTGCCTTGGGGGTAAGCCTCGTTTTTTGTGTATTGCGCGACTTTTCTTGGAGCGATGCCTTGCTGTTTTTTGTCACGGCCTCTGCTTTGCACTTCCTTTTCTCTTGGATTTTATACCTTCGAAAAATCAAAAAAGCTTTTTAATCGACCCAAACGCTTTACTACCACCCACAAATGAGCAACGACATGACTTCCCCATCGCCCAAAAAGGAGAATATTTGGAACTTACCCAACGCCATTAGTCTGTATCGATTGCTGTCGTTCCCTTTCCTACTCTACCTCATTTTCGTGGGAAATGAATCTTTGTTTGCCACCCTGTTGTGTATCAATTTGGCCAGCGATGCCATTGACGGGATCATTGCGCGCACCTTCAAACTGCAGACGGAGTTTGGCGCTCGACTGGATTCCATGGCCGATTGGGGCACTTACATTTTGGCGTTTGTGGGTATTTACAATTTCAAGATGCCCGACCACGGCCCAGATTTTTGGCTGTTGTACCCGTTTATTGGGTTGATTGTTTTCTACAACTTGTTTTCGTTCCTCAAATTCCGTCGCTTACCCAGTTTACACATGTACAGCACCAAGTTGGGCGGTTATTTTCAGGGCATTTACTTTTTTGGCTTGTTTGCTTATGGCTATTACGCCCCGATCTTTTTCTTTGCGATGATCTGGGGATGGCTGAGCAGCATCGAAGAGATTATCATCTTGATTTACCTCAAGGAACTGAGATCGAACGTAAAAGGATTGTATTGGATCCTGAAATCGGACCGGTCCACTCAATAAATCAGCGGAAACAACTTCCAAGTTTTGGCTTTGTAGGCGCGATAGGCTTCGCCAAAATGACCTTCAAGCACGGCTTCTTCCACTGGAATCCGCTTGTGAGTGGTAAACCAAACGCCCCACAACAAAATTCCGATACTCAGCACACTGTGCAAGGCCAATCCCAATCCCAGAGCATAAATGTACATGCCGGTGTAGCTTGGATGTCGGACCCAGGTATAGACCCCATCCGACTTCAACTGATGGTCTTTGAGGATGGTTACTTTCACCGTAAAGGCGCGCTTTAAACTGAGTATGGCGATCCATCGGAGCGACAGTCCTGCTGCAAACAACACGCATGCAGCTACCTCCCAGCTTGTGCCCAGCGCACTTTCACCCCAACCAAAATCTACCGGTATCGCTCCGAAACCCCAGTGCCAGGGCTCGAAGACGCCCACCAAAATCCCTGCGATCACAGACAGCGGCATCACCAACCGAAAAATCCGAATGGTATTGTCGTCCTTGACATATTCAAACTCCCCATCCTTGGCATTTTTCAGTCCATTGGCCAACAGGGCCGAGATCAAAATGGCCAACGCCATACAGAGAATGAGTAAGTTCATTTGGCTTCGTAATGTTCAAATTGAGGATCAAAAAGCACCCCATAAATGGCTTTGGGAACCGAGGTGGTTTTGGGTCGTGAAAACAGGCCCAACAACAGGGTAAACCACGACAAATGGGGCACATGGTGGTGCACATCGTGGTTGCCAACACCCATGCCAAAGGGAAACCAAAACGTGTTGCTTTCGTGTT
>JBANFU010000071.1:0-8821 GCA_037975865.1 Bacteroidota bacterium | reverse complement strand
TATATCCAGGAGTATATGTTGGCCGAAATGTAGTTTTGGGTGCCAATACCCTGCTCTATCCCAATGTAGTCGTTTACGCAGATTGCATCATTGGAAATCACTGTATTATCCAGGCTGGCAGTGTCATCGGCGGTGATGGTTTTGGCTTTGCCCCAGTCAACGGTAAATACATGAAAATTCCGCAAATTGGCAATGTAATACTGGAAGACTGGGTTGAAATTGGAAGTAACTGTAGCATTGACCGGGCCACAATGGGTAGCACAGTCATCAGAACTGGAACCAAACTCGATAACTTAGTGCAAATCGCACACAATGTAGAAGTTGGAGAACATACTGTTTTGGCAGCGCAGACTGGCATTGCTGGAAGCACCAAGGTGGGCGCTTATTCACAATTTGGCGGACAAACGGGCGTTGCGGGTCATTTGACCATTGCACCGCACACCAGCGTTGGCGGACAAGGTGGCATCACGGGTAACGTGACCGAATCACACCAGAAACTCACTGGAACTCCGGCTACAGATGTGAGAACCTATTTAAAATCAGTTGCAAGTACCCGGCGTATTCCGGAATTAGTTAAAGAAATAACCCTCATCAAAGAAGAAATTGCGCGTTTAAAATCAGGAGAATAATTCATGAATCAACTTAATCCAAAACAAACAACATTGAAGTCGCCCATTCACATTTCGGGCGTTGGACTGCATACAGGAGCCAATGTGAATTTAACATTGAACCCAGCCCCTGAAAATCACGGTTACAAGTTCCGTAGAACTGATTTGGAAGGCTCTCCCATCATTGAAGCCGATTGCGATTTGGTTACCGATACATCTCGGGGTACCACACTCACTAAGAATGGGGCTTCGGTGTCAACTGTTGAACATGTGTTGGCCGCCTTGGTAGGCATGGAGGTGGACAATGTTCTGATCGACATCGACGGACCAGAAATGCCCATCATGGATGGAAGTAGTCGTCCTTTCGTAGAAGTGATCGAAGCCAGTGAATTGGTTGAATTGGAGGCTGAGAGGGAATATTTCGAAATTCCATACAACATCAATTTTACGGATGAAGAAAACAAAGTAGAAATCATCGCCATGCCGGTGAACGATTACCGATTAACGGTGATGGTTGATTACAATTCTCCTGTTCTTGGAAGTCAGCATGCAGCTATTACCAACATGTCGGAGTTTAAGAAAGAGATCAGCCCTTGCAGAACCTTTTGCTTTCTTCATGAGTTGGAGTATCTATTGAATAACAACTTAATTAAAGGTGGCGATTTAAACAATGCCATAGTTGTTGTGGATCGCGATGTTGAGCAGGCGGAATTGGATCGTTTGGCGAATGTGTTCAACAAACCCAAAGTGGAAGTTACCCAACATGGCATTTTGAACAACTTGGATTTGAGATTCCAAAATGAGCCGGCGCGACATAAATTGTTGGACATGATCGGTGATTTGGCATTGGTGGGGATGCCCATCAAAGGACAAATCATGGCAGCCAGGCCCGGACATGCAAGCAATGTGGCTTTTGCCAAAAAAATCAAACAAGTGATGAAGAAAGAACTGCGTAGAAAACAAGATGGTGTTCCTTATTACAATCCCAATGAGAAACCCTTGTATGCCACCAAAGATGTGATGAAGATGTTACCGCATGCGCATCCCTTCTTGCTGGTTGATAAAATCATTGCTAAAACGGAGACATCGGTTGTCGGAATTAAAAACATTACCTATGATCAGCCCTTTTTCAATGGTCACTTCCCTGGAGATCCGATCATGCCGGGAGTACTTCAACTTGAGGCGATGGCTCAATGTGGAGGCATTTTGGTATTGAGCACGGTTGAGGATCCCGAAAACTACGGTACGTATTTTCTGAAAATCGACAATGCGAAATTCAAAGACAAGGTCGTGCCCGGCGATACCATGATCATGAAATTAGAACTGATGGAGCCTGTACGTCGTGGATTGTGCATGATGAAAGGACGCGCTTGGGTTGGAGAAAAATTGGTATGTGAATCAGAAATGATGGCCCAAATCGTAAAAATCTCGTAATTCGCACTTCCAGGATTGAAATAAACACCCCAACATGATTCAACCATTAGCCTACGTACACCCGTCCGCAAAGATTTCAGACCACGTCATTATTGATCCATTTGTCACCATTCACGCGGATGTTGAAATTGGCGAAGGTTCTCATGTAATGTCGGGAGCCACAATATTCAAGGGCACACGCATCGGAAAAGGATGTCGGATTTTCCCCGGCGCCTCCATCGGTGCAATTCCACAAGATCTGAAATTTGATGGCGAAGAAACCCTTACCGTAATTGGTGATAACACCACAATCCGGGAATATGTCACCATAAACAAAGGCACGAAAGCGTCTGGCGTAACCAAAGTGGGAAACAACGTCTTACTCATGGCCTATGTTCACTTGGCACACGATGTAGTTGTTGAAGATTACTGCATATTGGCCAACAGCGTGCAGGTTGCAGGACATGTTACCGTAGGAGAATGGGCTATTTTGGGCGGTGCTGCGCTGGTACATCAGTTTGTAAAAATTGGCCGCCATGCCATGATAAGTGGAGGTTCGCTGGTGAGAAAAGATGTACCCCCCTACACCAAAGCCGCTCGCGAACCATTGAGTTATGAGGGTGTGAACAGTGTTGGTTTACGTCGACGCGATTTTTCCACGGAGAAAATCACGGAAATTCAGGATATCTATCGGACTTTGTTCGTGAAAGGTTACAATACTGCCAAGGCGATAAAAATAATTGAAACAGAATTCTCTCCTACAACAGAAAGAGATGAAATCCTTCAATTTATCAAAGAATCTGATCGCGGCATCATGAAAGGATACATCGCTAAATAACGATGTATATCACACTCGATAATTGCGGAAAAAACTACCACCGTTCCTGGCTGTTCCGGGGCATTCATCTACACATTCCCTTTCAACAAGAGGATCAAACGGCTCTCAGGTTGGCAGTTTTGGGCGCCAATGGTGCTGGAAAATCTACCTTTACCTTGATGTTAGCGGGACAAACGGATCCTACTGAAGGAAAGATTTCCTGGCATGATGGTCAAGGAAAAGCACTGTCGCAGTCTCGGTGGCATGAATTCATTGCCTTGGCATCCCCCGGAATGGAATTGCCGGAGGAATTTACCCTTTCTGAATGGTTTGAATTTCACAGTAGAATCAAAGGGTTCCAACCTCGAGTATCGATGGATGTGATTTTAGATCTATGTGGATTTAGTCAAACCACGCGCACCAAGCAAATACTGACGTTTTCATCGGGCATGAAGCAGCGGGTGAAACTATGTGCGGCGTTGTTAGGCCGCCAACCCTTGGTGATTCTGGACGAGCCATTAACCAACTTAGACAAGGCCGGTAACGAACTATATCAATGGCTGTTGACAGACTTTTTGGGTTCTAGGGCTTTGATTATCGCATCGAATCGGGAAGATGAATGGGCAGATCATTGCACGCTGAAGTACTCCATTGGAGACACTCTGCTTAGGGCAATTTAATGAACTTCAGGTGGGTGGTTCTACCCTCTTCGTCTAATACATTGACCCAATAGATGCCGGCCGACCAATCACTGATTGGAATTCCAACACCCTTTTCATTGGATTGCAGCATGGTTTTATAGACCAATTCTTGTTGAAGATTTGAGATGGTCAATTGAATTTCACCTCTTGTACCTTCACCCCGAGAAATATTCACCAAAGATTTTGTGGGATTGGGATACAGTTTCATGGCCAATGAACTCATGGTTTTTGTACCAATCAATGGCTTGGTCGCATTCAATGAACTCGCCCATTGCAATCCACCTCTACCCAATCCAAATACCACTTCCATCAATGAATCACCGGTAAGTTCAGCAAAGGCGGGAATGATTCTAGAACCCATGGTTGGCAAAACGGAATCAGAAAATTTCTTTTCATAAAACCAAGAGGTATCGGCGAACAATGAATCTGTGTAAGGGTGTCCGTCTATGGGATACAATCTGCTATATCCGTAGGCCGTTCCCACGATCATTTCACTTTTTCCATCTCCATTGATGTCATATATACGGGGGGATGCATACCCAAATGCTTTCCATTCTTGTGGGAAAACATCACTTCGCCATTCATTGCCTCTAGCACCCCAAGCATTTTTTGTCTTTTCGATATAGGTCAATGGACTCAAAGAAGTGCACTCA
The DNA here is from genome assembly GCA_037975865.1 of Bacteroidota bacterium. Classification (GTDB taxonomy): domain Bacteria; phylum Bacteroidota; class Bacteroidia; order NS11-12g; family UBA955; genus UBA955. The sequence continues at coordinate 4,629 of JBANFU010000071.1, read as the reverse complement.
AACAAAGAAATACGTCCGTTGTAGTACCCAACCAAAATATCCATCTTCCCATCTTTGTTGTGGTCAAATAGACATGGAGATGCATTTGATTCGTCAAAGTTGGGCTGTTTTCCCAAGAAGTTGGAATCAACAAAACTCCAAGTAATGGGTTTACCAGCCCCAGCAGTATTGGTAAAGTAGGCCAACTTTCCTTTCAGCGTTCCAACCAACAAATCCAGGTCTCCATCCCCATCTACATCCCCTACATTGGGAATCGCATGTCGGAATTTGTATTGCGAAAACTTAAGGTAATCTTTGTCTGCCATTTCAAACTTGGGCGCTTTGTTTGTACCTGTGTTTTTAAACAAACACAAGGGGTCCGCAATTCCATGTGTAAGGGCAAAATCACCATTGGAAGCCACCAATAAATCTTGATCCCCGTCGGCGTCAATGTCTACGAAAACCGGCGCGCTTCGCGCGCCTAAATCCAGGGTTTTTTCAGAAAACAAGTTGGTTTTCACTAACTCAAAGGCGGGTTTATTAAATTGTCCTTTGTTCTTGTAATACCATACCTGTTGGGTTTCTTTCACGTCTGTGAAATTATTAGGAGCAATCACCAAATCTTGAACGCCATCCCCGGAAATGTCCAGATAATACCCGGCCGGGAATGTCATTTGATTGGCTGCCACTGTATTTTGCGGAAAAATCGTATCCACCGCAATCATGGTATCATAGTATGACTTGGCCTGTGATTTTCCATTCTTCAAGAAAGTAAATCGCGGAAACCCGATATTAGAAATCACCAATTCCTTGTCACCATCAGCATCGGAGTCATACATGAAACAAGACGCTCCACCAGTATGTCTGGGCTTTAGTTTGTCTTTATAAGGACATTCACCCAAAGCAATAGAATTGTCAAATCCCTCATTGAAATACCCAAAACAAACGTCCATGATTTGAAATTCAAACGTGTCTCGATTCCATCCTTTTTCGGCCCGAACGTCTTTGAACAATCGATAGGTGTAATTGCCTTGATCATACGACAATATATCCAAATCCCCATCCCCATCAATATCGGAGATTTCAGGCATGTCGAATTTGGAAAAACTGAGGGGATTGTATTGAATGGGCTGCGTTGAATCGTATTGATTTCGGTAGTACCAAGGCCCCAAATCCTGAAACTTTAGATTATTCGTTCCCGGCGTAGTTCGATTGATATAAATGAGCATATTACTGCTCTCCGACAAAGTAAAAATATCCATTTCGCCATCGGAGTTTAAATCTGCCGTTTTATAGTAATACAATCCTTGGGGGAGCCTTGCCGTATATTCTGGAGCGTATTGAAAGACATCGTTGCTTTGACGAACAAATGGCAGAATCTTGGAATCATATCGGTCAAAAACAATCACATCCAGTTGCTTGTCCCCATTGAGGTCGAATGGTTGAAATTGTGGTGAATTGAATCCTCCCCAAAATGGACTTTCTATTTCAAAATTGCCATCAAACACCCTAAATCCAGTGGTATTCAACCTGTAATTGAACTGCGCAAAAGCGCCCGAAGTTCCTATACAAGCAAACAATAACAGTATGTGTTTTTTCAGCATATGGGTAAATATACAATGAGAATTAGACATTTTCTTGTTTGGGGATTTCTTGTTTTAGGGATTTCATAAATTTCAACTAGGTTTGAATTATGATGATTTCCGGTGTGATAGATGCAATTTATGGGCATTTTGTTGCTTCTCAGTATCAAATATGTACGGATTCTCGGGCATTAAAATCCGGTGATGTATTTTTTTGTATTCGGGGAGAAAAGTTCGACGGGAATGCCTTTGCCGAAGAAGCGCTAAAACTTGGAGCCCGCGCCGTGATTGTGGATCATGAGACTTTTCAAAACGACCCTCGCTTTATTTGGGTTGAAGACACAACCCTTGCTATACAACAGCTCGCCAAGAAACACGCCAAAGAAATGCCCGCTACCAAAATCATGGTTGGTGGAAGCAACGGCAAAACAACCACAAAGGAAGTCACCCGAACCATTTTAGAGGGAGTGGCAGCCACTTTAGCCACCCCAGGCAACTGGAACAATCACATCGGTGTGCCACTCACGCTCCTGAGTTTGCGTCCAGAACATCGCTATGCCGTTGTTGAAATGGGCACCAATCACCCCGGAGAAATGGGCGTTCTTTGTGATTTAATCCATACCGATATTGGCTTGATCACCAACATCGGCAAAGAGCATTTGGAAGGATTTGGCAGCATCGAAGCCATTGCCAAAGAAGAGAGCGAGGTCTTTGCCAGTGTCATCAAACACAACGCCTTAGCGATTGTCAACCTCGACGACCCATGGCTGGCTTCAATGTCGAAAAGACTATCCAAAACTATCACACTTTCGCTGGAAAACCCCGCTGCGAATCTCTACGCCTGTGTCAAACAGGAAATGCCGGAATTGGCCTTTGAGTTCTTTGTGAATGGCATATCGCAAGGACAGTACACCTCACCACTCAGTGGTAAATACAACACCTACAATTTGCTTTTTGGCGCTGCGGTGGCCCAAACAATCGGAATGGAACCACGCCAAGCGATGGATTTGGCTTGTACCTATAAACCCACCAACAACCGGAGCGAATGGAAAACCATCGGAAATACGCAGCTCTTTTTAGATGCTTACAATGCCAACCCCAGTTCTATGTCGGCGGCGATTCAAAGTTTTGCCACAATTTCAGGCAGTAAATCCTTTTTTCTTGGAGACATGTTGGAATTGGGAGAACATGCACACGATGAACACAAGGCCATTTTCAACCTGTGTCGTGAATTAAACCTGCAGGAATCGACCTATTTGGTGGGACCTGAATTCTGTGCAGCCTGCCCAGAACACCCCTATCGCTTTGAAACGATGGAATCGCTATTGGCTTGGCTAGACACCCATCCCATCGACACAAAATACGCCTTTATAAAAGGCAGTCGCGGCATTAAAATGGAACGCGTTCAAGAACATTTCATGCAAGCATAAAAAAAGAGGGAATTTCTTCCCTCTTTTATCGTATTCAATTCGGTTGATTTAATTAGAATCCGTGGGTGTTGAAAAGAGATACCGCACCGGTAGCCAACATATTCAACAAAGCCAAAGGAATCATGGCTTTCCAGCCCAAACGCATCAACTGGTCGTATCTGAAACGGGGTAAAGTCCAACGAATCCACATAAATAGAAACACAAAGAAGAAAATTTTGGCAAACATCACAGCCACTTGCGTTAGACCCAGAATCATTGGGTCAGAAATCAAGTGCATACCGGGGAAATTGTATCCACCGAAGTATACACAGGCCATGACGGCACTGGAGATAAACATGTTGATGTATTCTGAGAACAAATAGAATCCCAACTTCATGGATGAGTATTCTACATGGTATCCACCAATTAATTCAGTTTCGCATTCTGCCAAGTCAAACGGAGCACGGTTACATTCCGCCAATGCACAGGTAAGGAACAAAATAAATCCGAGGGGTTGATACCAAACATTCCAATTTAGACCCGCCTGTTGCTCTACCATTTCACGCAGACTCAAGGTACCACTCATCATCACAACAGCAATCAACGCCAAGCCCATACTCAATTCATAACTGATCATCTGCGCACTGGCACGAATCGCACCGTAGAGAGAATACTTGTTATTGGAAGCCCAGCCACCAATCATGATGCCATATACACCGATACTTACAATACCCATGATATACAACACGCCGATGTTTACATCCGCCACCTGCAATTGAACATTCCTACCGAAGATGGGCAAGGATGTACCCCATGGAATAACGGCACTGGTAATGGTTGCTACAATCATGGCAATCCCTGGACCTAAAATGAAAAGCCATTTTTCCGCATTTTTGGGAATGATTTCCTCTTTGAACAGGAGTTTTCCACCATCAGCAAAGGGTTGCAATAAACCGAAAGGACCTACTCGGTTTGGGCCCAATCGATCTTGGAAAAACGCAGCAATTTTACGCTCACCAAAAGTAAAGTACAAGGCCATCACCAAAGTAATCGCGAGGATTACAACAATCAGAATCAATTTTTCTAAAAATAATGCACTATCCATGGTTTAGGCTTTGTTTAACAATGGGGTATGTTCTGGGGCATCTACCTCATAATGGTTGGCAGAAATAACCGAAGAACGGTCGATATGACGGGGACCTTCAATGGTCCAATCGGCTTTGTCTTTCTTTTCGAAGCGACATTCGTTGCAGATAAATTCTTTTACCTCACCATATTGGTCTTTTCTCGCAGTTACGCGGGCTATTTCATCACCAATCATCCAAACAACCGCTTTACCAGAGCAACATTTGCATTCGCGATGAGCATCCATCGGCTTGGTATACCAAACACGAGACCGGAATCGGAAAGTTTTATCGGTTAAAGCACCAACGGGACAAACATCGATGACGTTTCCAATGAATTCGTTTTTCAGACTCTTTTCGATGTAAGTACCGATTTCAGCGGCATCACCACGCTTCAAGACGCCATGTTCACGTTGTTCAGTCAGCTGATTGGCGGTATATACACAACGGTAGCAAAGAATACAACGCGTCATGTGAAGTTTGATGTATTCACCAATATCTACTTTGTCGAAAGTACGACGTTCGAATTCGTAA
>JBANFU010000055.1:0-4128 GCA_037975865.1 Bacteroidota bacterium | reverse complement strand
TAATAGCTGACCAGCAACAGCCAGATCCATCGATGCTTGATGGGCAAGAGAAAATAACTCAGCCATACCAGTGGCAAAAACAACCAATATACGACCGAGTTGAATAGCATCCGCGGTTGCGAATATACTTATTCTACCACCAAATGACTGCGGTAAGTGGCATCGGACATGGTTAAAACGACCAAATAATGACCGTTCATCCACGATGATGTTTCGATGCGATCGCCCTGCGTCCATGCACCCTCGTAGACCAATCTGCCCGCAAGGTCCATCACCCGCAATTGCCCTGTAGCAACCCGATTCCCCTCAACCACAACCTCAAATGCACCCCGCGCGGGGTTGGGCATCACCTTGCAAACGCCTTGTTTCTTCAAAGTTGAAGCCGATGCGGTTGCTTTCCACTGCGACAAATAAGGGTTGTTGATTTTTTTGTCGAGGTACACCTTCCAATCACCCGCCGCCAATGTGATGGCCTGAGTCGCGCCCGTCACCTGCAAACTATCCCCGCTCATGTAATCGTACCACCAACCCGTGTGAGCAAACGTCACCGAACTGGTGCTGCTGGTCACATCAAAGTTTCCGATGACCACCGTATTCAAATCCACATGGTTGAGATTCAACTTCTTGAAAAACCCGCCGCTGCTGAAAAAATAAGTCGTGGGCTTGGCCACCCCCAACTGCGTCGCCTTCAAATGGTTGATGGCCGCAATCTTGAAATAGGTCTTCCTGCGCGTAGCATCCGCCGTCCAATAGTCCCAGCGCACCGGCTTGTTGGCTAACCTACAGGCATCTTGCACCGTTACCCCATCCTCACACGTGTTGATGCTGTAATCGTAAGCCAATTCATCGAACTGCCAAATCATTTTGGGTCCGGGTGTGGCAAACAAAAAGCCGTAAGCCATGGCCACGCGCGGAACATAAATGGGCGATGTTTTCACGCTATAACCCGCCACCACATTGCCAAATGTTTTCGATTTATAAGCCATCCGTTCTTCGTCGTGACTTACCGCATATCCAACCAAATGACGGTTGCTCCAACCCCGCTTGCTCGCGTCTATCGCCCAGCCGAAGTCGTTGCTGCTAAAGCCCATCACGGCCTCGTTCACATTGTAATTGCCATTGCCCCACAACATCATCCCTTTGGCTTGCAACACCTGCTCCTCTGAATTATCGGCAAAATGCTCCAAAATGGTATAGGCCCCGGGCGATACCGCTTGGATGGTGTTGTTGTAATCAGAAAGAATATCGATGCGCGATTGGTCGTAGGCCGACATCTTAGCTGCATCCGTTCCAGAGTAGGTTTGGGTCATTCCCTTGCTCAAATCGAAGCGAAACCCATCCACATGAAACTCGTTCAACAAATAGGTGAGGGTGCGCTTGGTGTAATACTTAGTGGCCGCCGATTCATGGTTGAAATCATAGCCCACGTTGTATGGGTGTTTGGCATCCACATTCAGGTATGGACTGTTTCCAGCCGGTTTTCCTGTAGCCGCATCCCAATACATATTGGTTACAGAGGCACTGCCAAATGCATGGTTGTAAACCACGTCGAAAATCACCGCGATGCCGTTTTGGTGACAAGCATCTACCAAGGATTTCAGGGCGTCGCGCGTGCCATAATACTTGTCGATGGCCATGTGACTGGCTGTATTATAACCCCAACTTAAATTGCCTTCAAACTCACACACGGGCATCAATTGTAGCGCCGTGATCCCCAATCGCTTCAAATAGGGCAGGGTGTCCTGAATGGCCTTGAACGTCTGTGCCTTGGTGAAATCCCGGGTCAAGCACTCATAAATCACCAACCGATCTTTATCGGGACGTTGAAAGTTCACCTTACTCCAAGCAAAAGCGGGGGCCGCCGTTTGTAAAACACCCACCCAACCTTGGGTTTTGTTTTTGGGATAGAGCTTCAACTTGGGATAATTCGCAGCGGGGATATAGGCATCGTCCCACTCACTCAACAACAGCGTAGCAAAAGGATCGGCCACGCGCACTTTGCCGTCAATCCAATATTGAAAGCCATATTCCACGCCTTTTTTCAGTCCGTCGATGCGCTTCCACCAGATGTTATCGCTCGATGAAAAGTTCATGAAATACGCGGTATCGGTGCCCCAGTTGTTGAAATCGCCAATGACGTAGACATAATTTTTATACGGGGCGTACAGTGCCAGCAAAACGGTAGAGTCATCCAAGTAATTTACCCCTTGTTCCATGCCCGATGGCAGAGCCGCTTGCACCACGGTTGGATTTACCGTGAAATAAAGGGTATCAAACGCGGTAAAAGTGCTGTATTTTGCGGCGAAGGCAAGCACGTTTTTTCCTACTTTCCAGTTCGATATGGTGGCTTGAAAACTGTCTTGCGTATTGCTTTTTCTCAAGGTATCACCGTTCAGCAGCAGGGCGATGTCGCACACGCGACTGCTCCAAACCTCTATTTTCTGGGTGCTGCCGCTGGCGATAATGTTATCACGCGTTTCTGGCAGGGTAAATTTTGCGGCCAAACCGGTAGAGTATATCGGGGTAAAAATATCGGTGCCATTGGCGCTCCTACCCACTTTGCTGCCATCGGCATTTCTGAAAACGAAGGCCATTTGCAAAATGACTTCGCTGGCGCCGAAGGCGCCGCCTTGCGAATAAAAATCCTTCACATGATAGCGAATCTTCCATAGGTCGTTGCCCATGTAAGTCATTTTGGTACGGTTGTCCGCCGTGCCCCAAGTACCCACCACATGCTTCCAATCGCTGCCACTGGTGCTGGCCGTAGTAATCACACCGGTGTGTGCATAGACCTGACTCGCCCCCACCAAGACACCATTGCCCAATTTGGCATTGTAAACAATGGTTACCGTATCGGTTTCTTTGGGGAATACCGGACTGACCGACAAAACCTGGGCCGTCAAACTAGACAAAGCCATTACTGACAATACCAACAACAGGGAAATTCGTTTCATATTCTTCTCAAAGGTAAACGATAAGTGTCAAACCGACAATAATCCCGATCCGAGATAGGCGACATCCATACATAACAACGCCATTATAGGGTGATGAATGTCACCCCGATTCATAAAAAATATGCGAACTTTGTATGGCACAAACCCGTTGGGATGCCATAAATCATGACTACAGAGCAATCCAAGGATCCACTGTCGACCCCCATCCACCACAACACCTATCCGGTGATGGGCATGACCTGTGCTGCTTGCGCGGTGAGTTTGGAGAGTTATTTGGGAAGTCAGACCGGCGTTGAAAAAGTGGTGGTGAGCTACCCCAACCAATCGGTTTATGTGGGTTTCAATACAGAAAAAATCACTGAGGCTCGCTTGGCGGAAGCGGCGAAAGAGATAGGCTATGAGCTCTTGTTGGGCGATTCGGCAAAGGATGGTACCAAGGCCGCGCTGCGCGCGGCCCTCTCACTGCAAAAACTCAAATCTAAACTCCTCGTTGCAGCCCTCTGTACCGCCCCCATTTTCACCCTCTCCATGTTCTTCATGAACCGCCTCCCCCATGAAGGACTCATTCAACTGCTGTTATCCCTCCCCGTAATCCTGTTTGCGGGTCGCAACTTCTACACCTCCGCCCTTAAAAAACTCAAACACAAACAAACCAACATGGATACCCTGGTGGCCATCTCCACAGCCACTGCCTTCCTGTATTCAACCTATCAAGTTGCCCTTTACTACCTCCAAACCCCCAATCATCAACACAATCAACACCACCCGCACTATTATTTTGAGTCGGCCACGGTCATTATCACCCTCATCCTGCTCGGTAAATACTTGGAAGAACGCGCCAAAAATCGCAGCGCACATGCCATCAACGAACTCCTATCCCTGCAACCCGCCCACGCCACCGTTGTCCGAAACAATCAAGAAATATCCATCCCCTCCAACGAAATTCTGCTGGGTGATTTCGTCATCATCAAACCCGGAGAACGCATTCCCGTTGACGGAAAAGTCCGCTCAGGCGACTCCCACATCGATGAATCGGCCATCACCGGAGAACCTCTGCCCGCCGCCAAAACCAAAGGCAGTCAAGTCTTCGCCGGAACCATCAACCAACAAGGCACCCTCAAAATTTTGGCGCAAAAAGTGGGAAGCCAAACCCTCTTATCGCAAATTGTAGCGC
>JBANFU010000032.1:0-2922 GCA_037975865.1 Bacteroidota bacterium | reverse complement strand
CCGACCACTGCTTATTTTTGATATTGATAATTCCTTCGGTGGTGAAAACGTTGCCGTTCCTGCCGTTGCGCGTAGGCATCACACAATCGAACATATCTACACCCAAGGCAATGGCATTGAGCAAGTTCTCTGGCGTGCCTACGCCCATCAAATAGCGGGGCTTATCGATGGGAAGAATGTCGGTCACCAACTCCGTAATGCGATACATGTCCTCATGGGGCTCCCCCACGCTCAACCCACCAATGGCATACCCTTGAGCATCGTGTTTGAGTACATATTCGGCACTTTGTTTTCGCAAATCATCGTATACGCTACCCTGAACGATGGGCATCAACGCCTGCTCATGGCCATAAATGGGCTCCGTTTCATTGAATCGCGCAAAGCATCGATCCAACCAACGGTGGGTCATATGCATCGACTTTTGGGCATATTCATAATCGCAAGGATACGGCGTACACTCATCAAAGGCCATGATGATATCAGCACCAATGACCCGTTGAATATCCATGACACGCTCGGGACTAAACAAGTGCTTAGAACCATCGATGTGACTGGCGAATTTCACGCCTTCATCGGTCAATTTGCGCGTTCCAGACAACGAGTACACCTGGTAACCACCACTATCGGTGAGCACCGGCCGATCCCAGTTGCTAAACCCATGGATCCCTCCTGCTTTTTGTAGCACGTCGAGTCCTGGACGCAAATACAAGTGGTAGGTATTGCCCAAAATGATATCCGCATTGACATCGTTTTTGTTGAGCAAGAAATTGCGGTGAACCCCTTTAACCGTGCCGGCGGTGCCTACCGGCATAAAAATGGGGGTTTGGATACGTCCGTGTGCGGTGTCGATCACACCTGCCCTTGCTTTGGTGAAGGGGTCTTTATGTTGTAATACGAAATTCAATTCTGTGCCATCAAAGAGATGCTAAACAATCGCGGATAAATGGCCGCCAAACTGCCCGAGTAATAGCTATTTGGCACCCGTATCAACGCGTTATTCAGTCCGTTAGACATTTTTAATTCAAGCGACAAATCCACAAAATCGAGGCGAAACTCCATCCCCGCCCCCACTTCGTAGTAATAGGTATTGGCTTTCAGGGCGATGAGTGGTTTGGACTCTCCAATAACCAGTCCTTCATTGCTCTGGAAGTCGTGAGACCAACGCACCCCACCCAGCACGTACATCCGGGTGTTGTTGGGCATACTCGACCGGTATTTCACAGTCAACGGCACATCAAATGAGATGGTTTCTATTTTGATGTTGGGACCTGGGGTGTTCTGCCAAGTGTATTGAATGTTGCGCTGATGCAACTGTAGCATCGTCAAGGTTTTCACTTCCCAATATTTTCCGATGCGATAGGCTACCGAACCACCAAAGCCCCCTCCCGCTTGGGCTTGGGGACGGATACTGGCGATGGAATCGGTGCGTTGCCAAAACACGGGATCGAGTTCCATTTTCATTTTGGCCGATGTTCCTGCGAAAGCGATGCCCCAAAAGAAATGCTTGCGATAATCGCGATTGTAATCGCGGGGTTGGGCGTAAGACTGGCCCACCAACACAAACATCACTATGAGGAAAATTACTTTACGCATGTATACATCGTACAGATTCCGAAGGTAAGGGGTTTAAAAGTAACGCTGGAAAAGCCCACAGATTTTGCTTTGGATGCAAATTCCTCCCCTTCAGGGAAGGCCGCCACACTCTGGGGAAGGTAGGTATAGGCATTGGTACTACGCGAAAGCAACTTGCCCATCAAAGGCAGGATGTTTTTGAAGTAAAACCAATACAAACGCGAAAAGACGGGGTTGGTGGGTTTGCTGAATTCCAGCACAACCATCGGACCTCCGGGCTTCAATACACGATGCATTTCAGACAAACCGGCAATCAAATTCTCAAAGTTACGCACACCAAAACTTACGGTAACAGCATCAAACGACTGGTCTTCGAAAGGCAATTTCTCTGAATCCGCTTGTTGCAAAGTGATGCGACCGGTCAATTGCTTTTGGTTGAGTTTGATCTGTCCGAAATCAAGCATCCCCTGACTAATGTCAACACCCACAACGCTTGAGCCATCTATTTTGGTCAGCTCAATGGCAAGGTCAGCGGTTCCCGTTGCTACATCCAGGATGTGTTTCGCACCAAAGGAATTGACATTCTTGCGGACCTTCGTTCGCCAGGAATAGTCTACACCAAGCGACAAAAAATGATTTAAAAAATCGTATCGGGGAGAAATGTTATCGAACATTTCCTCGACTTGTTGTTTTTTTGAAGCCTCGGAGGCGGGATTGGGTTTAACTTGTGTGGTCACGATAAAGTTACAAATATACGCAATTGGCACCACTACCTTGAGTCACCCCGAGAAGTCTTTCACTGAATACGCGATAAAAAACCATGGAAATCAACACCGCAGATTACATTGGCAGTTGGCAGAAGAATGCCGACATGCCCCATACTGAATTACCTGAATTTGCTTTTATTGGTCGAAGCAACGTGGGCAAAAGCAGTTTGATCAACATGCTAACCCAGCGCAATGGCTTGGCCAAGACCAGTTCAACTCCCGGAAAGACACAATCCATCAATTTGTTTTTATTAAACAAGCAGATCCAATTCGTGGATTTGCCCGGCTATGGATATGCCAAGGTATCGAAAGACCAGCGCGAGGTTTTCGGCAAAATGATCAAATACTATCTACGCGATCGGGTCAATTTGTTCTGTTTGTTTGTGTTGGTGGATTTGCGCATTAAACCCCAGGCCATTGACCTGAGCTTCATCAACGAATGTGGGGAGAACGGAATCCCCATGGCCTTGATTGGCACCAAGGCTGACAAACTAAAAGCATCGGAATTGGCAGAAAACAAAGCCGCCATTGAGCAAGCGCTGTTGGAGGTATGGGAAGAATTGCCTCCTTTTTTCATCAGCAG
>JBANFU010000024.1:0-12755 GCA_037975865.1 Bacteroidota bacterium | reverse complement strand
AATATTTGGTTGGGGGAATATGGCTCGGCCGACTTCCAACGTTGTCTTCCCGAAGAGTCTGCCTATGTGAAGTTTGGTCAGTTTCGATTGAATTTGGATGTAAATACGTACAGCGTAGATTCTGCCTCCCTTACTTACAATCGCTATTTTAAAACCGCGGTCTTGGGCAAGTTTACAGACAAGCTATCCAGCGCTACTGACTCATTGAAAGTGAAAAAGTCGGGATTTCCGCAGTTTAACTCCTACGACAACGAACTGCTGGTAAGAGGTATCGTGGGCGACGAGAGTTTTTTCCGCGGCGGTTTTACCATGCAAGGACATACCGTTACCACGGCCACGGCCAACGGCAAACCTTCGGTCATCGACGTGTTCTACAAAGGCAAGAAAAAAGTAACCCTAAAAAGCAAATCGTTCAAAATTTCCGATGGTATCGCAGGGACATTGCAAGCGGAATACACGCTATACCTCGACAGTGTTACCACCATTTATCACCCGTTTGTCAAAGTGAATTTCATCTTCAAAGACAACAAACTCATCGTTGACAGAGGAGAAGAAGGTTTGATGCGTGTTCCATTTGCCGACAACTACCACAATGTGAGTTTGGATGTGCAGCAGGTGCGTTGGGTCATCACGGAGCCCTTCGTTGATTTCGACAATGTGAATAACGATTTGGAAGCCCGTATTTCGTCGGACGACTTCTTTCGAGACATCCTTTACAACCGTCTGCAAGGTGCCCTACGGTCTCATCCATTGGAAGGATTGGTGGCCTTTTACAACCGACAGCCAGAAGATGCCATCTCAACCCAATTGCAAAAGGATATTAAAAATCTCATGCTGTCTGGCAAACCGGAGGACAAAGTAAAAGCAGAGGCCAAAATGAAGCAGTTGCAGGCCCGCAAAGCGGAATTGCGCGAATTCTATAAAGCCGATCAACGGTTGAAATTTTCCCTAGACGATTATGCCTTTTTTCAAAAGACACAAAAAGAGTATTTGGTGGCGCCATTCTTAGAGCTGCACGACCAAGGATATATCAACTATTTACAAGATCAGGACAGTGCCATCCTTTTGCCCAAAGCGTTTCGCTACGTGCAAGCCCACCAAAAAATGCGGGATTACGATGTGATTCGCATCTCTTCCATCATTGGGGCAAGACCCAACTTCACCCTCAACCTACTTTCCAATGAAATGAATTTGGAAGGGGTGTCGAAGTTTTTCTTTTCCGATTCTCAAAACGTGATCGTTGTGCCTTCCAATCAACAAGTTACATTGACCAAGAATCGCGGTTTGCGATTTGCAGGACAGTTGCGCGCCGGTAGATTCGATTTTTATGGGAAAAAGTACGTCTTCAACTACGGTCAATTCAACATTGCGATGTCGGCCGTGGATTCATTACAGATGTATTTCCCTGATTCTTCAGGTCGCAGATTGGTTCCCATTAAGTCTGTTTTGCGCAACGTGAGTGGTACGTTGTACATCGACAAGCCCAACAACAAATCCGGCAATAAGGACTATCCAGAATACCCAATTTTTGTATCCGACAAAGGCAGTGAAGTGCTTTACGATAAACCGCACATCCATGGCGGTGCCTATGAAGGCGATAAATTCAAGTTTGTGGTTGATCCGTTCACCATTGATAGTTTGGATAATTTCACCATTGCGGGGTTGCGCTTCGATGGGAATTTTATTTCGGATGGCATTTTCCCTGAATTCCGTCATTATGTTACCATTCAAAAAGACTATTCCTTGGGATTCATCAAACACACGCCGCCCGGTGGTTACAGCATGTATCGTGGAAAAGGGCTGGGCGATATGACGATGAACCTGTCGGAAGAAGGATTTTACGGAACCGACGGAAGTATTTCGTACCAAGGATCAAAGAGTGAATTTTCTAAAATATTGCTGCTGCCGAAAAAAGCGGTGGGTGTGTTGAATCGTTACGATCTGACAGAAAATACCAAATACCCTGAAGTGCATGCGGTGATGGCCAACATGGAATGGAATCCCTATCAGGATGAATACAATGTGACCAACGGTGCTACGCCCATTAAGATGTTTAAAGTGGGGCATGACTTCACAGGCACCATCACCCAATCGCCAAGTGTGGTGAAAGGAAATGGTACCTTGGCCTGGGATCAAGCCAAATTTTACAGTCAAGAGCAGGTCTTTGGGCCTCAAAAATCAACGGCGAAGAAAGCCAATCTGCAGATCTATGCGGCCGATTCCTCACGCATGGCTTTTGAAACAAGTGATATCAATGGCACCATGGATTTCAGCAAACGCATCGGAACGTTTACGAAAAATGAGCCTGGATCGATGACGAAATTCGATTACAACATGTATCAAACCAATCTCACCGATTACCGTTGGGACATGGATAAAAAGATCATCACGGCGAAAGTGGGGCCTTCTTTGGCGGGTCAAACCCCCATCTTTGCCAGCACCAACCCCACACAGGGCGGCTTGAGCTTTGAAGCCAAACGGGCCGATTACAGCTTGGTGGATTACACATTGAAGATTTCGGAAATTCCGTACATCGATATCGCCGATTCGCGATTGTTCTTGAAGGATGGCAAAGCCACTGTGCGCGCCAATGCCGATATGGACTTGTTGGATAGCACGAAGTTGATTGCCGGTCGCGACAACAAATTCCACGAGATCTACAAGTTAAAAGTCAAAGTGTATGGCAAGAATAAAATTCGCGGTAACGGATATTATCAGTATGTCAATAGTAGGGGTGGCCGACAAGAGTTCTTCCTAGACAGTGTGATTGTCAATGAGAACCAGCGAGTAGAAGGGGTTGGTAAAATTGCGGAAGAGCAGAACTTTACCCTAGAAACGAAAATCGGATACAAGGGCTTTGCGCAAATTGAAAGTACGGAGAAGTTAATTCGATTTACAGGGTACGTGAAGCCGTTACACACCTTCAAAAACATCTATCCTTCTGTTTGGATACGGTTCGATAACCGTGTGGATCCCAAGGACGTGGTTCTGGATATGAGTGATCCTCGCGACAAAGACAACAAGAAACAATATGTGGGATTGTTTGTGGCCAATGATTCCAGTTTCGTCTATCCCTTGATGTATTCTTGGAAACGTAGATATTCCGACGATGATGTGACCAACGACACAGGGATTTTTTATTACGACAACAAGACAGAGAGTTTCTATGCGGGAAGTAAATCTCGATTGCGCGATGGCGGTTTGAAAGGCAGTTGGATCCAATTCAACGAGCGCGATCACAGCATACACGCGGAAGGTCCGCTGGATTTCGGATTGGAAACGCCCAACATCAAATTCAAGAATGCGGGCACGGCCGATTTGTATCCTGGTGATAGCAGCTTTGTGTTCAATTTGGCGATGATGCTGGATTTCCCCATGCATCCGGATTACATTGAGCGCTTGGTTGCTTTAATCAACGAAAATGGGGGAACCACGGCCACGGTGAATACGGACTTCTTCAAGCGCTGTTTGGGGGAGATGATGGAAAATGAAAAAGCCTACAGAAATGCCTTAGAAAACTTGATGAAAAATGGTGAGTTGAAGGGCAAGGATGAAGCCGAGTACAAATTGGTTCTCAGCGATGCCACATTCCGTTGGGATAGCAAAATGCGGGGTATGTATTGCAACGACTTTGTTTCCGTAGCCAGTATCGCCGGAATACCCATCAACAAGAATATGCACGCCGTGATGCTGTTGGAACACAAACGAAGCGGACAGAATATGTATGTCTATCTCGATTTGGGGGCCAATGATTACATCTATATCAACCTGACCAAAACGGGTGCCAACGTATATGCCACCGACCAAAACTTGCAGCAGATATTAACCAATACGGCCGACAAAGTAAAAGCGGAGAACTTCTACATCCGTCCTGCAACGGAACGTCAGGTAGACAAGTTCCTTAGACGTTTTGAATAAACAAAGGTTTAATTCGCTGGAGCAACGGGGTAAGTGACGCGGGTCAAGTACAACCCCTCGGCCGGAACCGAGGCTCCAGCATCGCTGCGATTCCCTGTGTCTAAAATTTGTTTGAATTCCGGCACAGAGAGCTTGCCCAAGCCCACATCGATTAGCGTTCCCACGATGGCCCTCACCATATTTCTCAAAAATCGATTGGCCTGGATGGTGAAAATATAACCGTGATCACTGGTTTGCCATTGGGCTAAATAAACCGTGCAAACCGGATTGTTGTTGGGTGCTTCTCCCTTGCAAAACGCGAGAAAACTCTTTTCACCCAGCAGCATGGCAGCACACTGATTCATGGCTTGAACATCTAAGTTTTGCGCATACCACCAAAAAGTATTGGGCGCAAAGGGATCTTTTTTTGACTGAATGTGATACTCGTATTCGCGCAAGGTAGCATCGAATCGGGCATGGAATTCTGGGTGACAAGCCACAACCGCCAGCACATGGATGTCGGAAGGTATCATTTTGTTCAACCGATGAGCGATGTCGTTCGGCAATGCGTTGGGACCATCAAAATGGGCCACGAAAAACTTCGCGTGCACACCAGCATCGGTCCTTCCGCAACCCATGGTTTCTATGGGTTGATTGCAGATGGTGCTGAGCGCTTTGTCGATGGTGGCTTGTACCGTGGGTGCGTTGGGCTGAATTTGCCAGCCGGCGTAATTGCTGCCATGGTAGGCCAATTCGATCTTGTAGCGCATGGAAAATTAGCAGTTTTCGTAGACGATGGCACACCCTTGTCCCACACCAATACACATGGTAGCCAACCCGTACTTCAGCGATGGATTTCGCTGCATGTGGTGTAATAGGGTGGCAGAAATCCGCGTGCCAGAAGCCCCAAGGGGATGTCCGATAGCGATGCTACCGCCATTGGGATTTACGATGTTTCGATCGATGTCCAAAGCCCTCATGCTCGCCAACACTTGTGAAGCAAAGGCTTCGTTGAGTTCGGCTACTCCGAGGTCCCGGACTGTAAGTCCTGCATTTTTGAGCGCTTTTTGGGTGGCCGGCACTGGGCCAATTCCCATGATGCTGGGGTCAACACCGGCGGCACCAATGCCTGCAATACGCGCCATGGGTTTCAAACCCAATTGTTGAACCATTTCTTCCGAGGCAAGGATACAAACAGCGGCGCCATCATTGATGCCGGAACTGTTGCCCGCTGTAACGGTACCTCCCTGGCGGAAAGCGGGTTTTAAATTGGCCAAAACACTGACTTCGCTCAAACGGGGATGTTCATCGGTGCTGAAAAGGAGGGGTTCTCCCTTTTTCTGGGGGATGGGCACTGCAACGATTTCATTATGAAAATGTCCGTTGGCTTGGGCATTTTTCCAATTGAGTTGGGTTTCGTAAGCAAATTGGTCTTGGTCTTCTCGGGATATTTGGAATTGTTCGGCCACATTTTCGGCGGTTTCACCCATGGAAAACGGATAGTAAAGTTTTGATAATGCGGGGTTGGTAAATCGCCAACCAATGGTGGTATCATGGATTTCAGTCGTTCTTGAAAACGCGGATTCCGCTTTGGCCATTACAAATGGCGCTCTTGTCATGCTTTCTGTTCCACCAGCCAATACCAAATGGGCTTGTCCGGAGGCAATAGACATCGCACCGTTCATTATGCTTTGTAAGCCACTGGCGCACAGTCTGTTGACCGTGTACCCCGGAACGCTGGTGGGCATGCCCGCCAACAATGAAGCCATTCTTGCCACGTTGCGGTTGTCTTCTCCGGCCTGGTTGGCAGCGCCAAGGATTACCTCATCAATGGCAGATGGGTCGATCTTGGGATTCCGTTGTAAAAGTGAGAGAATGACATGGGCGGCAAGGTCATCCGGACGGATGGCGGCCAAAGTTCCACCAAATTTCCCAACGGGGGTTCTCACAATGTCGATTACGTAAACTGGTTGCTTCATCGATGCAAAATTCTACATTTTCGTTCATTGCTCGTCGGTAAATTTTATATTTGCCTCTGCATGTCTGCAACCCCCCTCATTTTCGTCAAACAAACTGCCAAACAATTACTGGCGGTATTGTTGATGGTATTGATTCCGGGGCTTACGTTCATGCATGTGTTATCGCACAAGCGTCAGCGCAAAGAAGTCAAGCGCTTTTTGGAGAGAACGGTTGGAATGGAACTGGCGGAAACGTTGTTTTTGCCCAATACAGCCGAGTTTGCCTACGTGAAGAAGGGGTCGGAGATTGTTCTTGGGGAAAACAAATATGATGTACTCCAAGTTACCGCAGTACCGGGCGGATATCGTGTAAAGGCGTTTAATGACAAAGTTGAAAAAGCCTTAGAAAATCAAATTGCACAGCAAACCCAACAAGGCCATGGCGGGAGTAGTCAGGCCAAGCCTTTGTGGTTTGATAAACTACACTGGGCCATTTCAGAGATTACCCCCCTGAGATTGCAGCCTATGACTGCTCAGAAAGATTGGATGGCGCTGGGACAGGAAGATTTGCTAGACGCGCTGCTGGAAGTGAGCGTTCCACCGCCACGGGGATGGTTTTACCCCATGAAGGATATTATTTCCTAAATCACAGCGGCACCCCTTTGCAAGGCGAAGGTGGATGGTTATTGCGTGATTCCTATTGTGTAAAACATCCAAATTTTATGAAAAAAACCATGATTATTATGGCGGTTCTGGGCCTGATGGGTTCAGTACACGCACAAGTTGATACGAAGAAATCAACAGATACAACAGAAGTAGAATCGTTTGAAGAGGTTTTGGTCTCATCACAGCGGTTTGAACAACAACGAAAAGAAACGCCCAGACAAATTGAAGTCGTTAGCGCCAAGCGCTTGGGTGAGTTACAGCCAGCCACCTTGGGCGATGCGCTGATTAACACCGGACAAGTGTTTGTACAGAAAAGTCAGATGGGTGGCAGTTCCCCTGTGTTGCGCGGATTTGAAGCGTCGCGGGTATTGATGGTCGTTGACGGCGTGCGCATGAACAATGCCACGTATCGCGCTGGGCACTTGCAAGACATCATCACTGTGGATCCATTCATGTTGGATCGATTGGAAGTAAACTTCGGTTCAGGTTCTACCTTGTATGGGTCCGATGCACTGGGTGGGGTGTTGTACTTTAAAACCAAGGATGCCACCCTGGGTAAATTTGCGGTAAAACCGAATGCCACGGTGCGATATTTATCGGCCAGCCAATCGGTAATTGGGAATGTGGGGTTGAAACTTCAATCACAAAAAGTGGGATTGATTGCATCCGCCACCCGCAGCCAATTTGGCGATTTACGCAGCGGTAGTAAAAACTATTCCGATTGGGACACGTTTGGATTGCTGCCTCGGTATGTTACCCAAATTAACGGTCGAGATACGGTGCTGAAGAATGATGATCCCCAGTTGCAAAAAGGTACAGGTTACAGTCAAACGGATCTGTTTGCCAAGGTTTTTGCCAAGACAGGGAAGGTAGAACACACCTTAAACCTACAGCGATCGATGGCGGATTTAATTCCGCGCTATGACCGAATGTCTCAGTTCAACAACGGAAAGCCCGTTTACGGTCGGTGGGATTACGCCCCTCAAAATCGGAAATTTATGTCGTACACCGCCAAGTTGGGCAGTGCCAACCACCATACCCGACTGGTGTTGGCTCAGCAATCTACGGAGGTGGCTCGGGTTACCCGCAATTTTGGGAGTGTAACAGAGCGGACACAAAAAGACGATGTATCCATGAGGACCTTGAATTTGGATCGTCATGATCAGCTTAGCGAGTCGTTTACGGTGAATTCGGGTATCGAACTGGTTTGGAATGAGGTGAAATCGGTGGGAATCAATAAAAATATTTCTACGTTGGCAGAAACGGCAACAAAAGCGAGATACAGTGACTCTGGGGCCAATACCCAAATGCACTCTGTATTTGCGCAGGGGATTTATCGCCTGGCCAAGACGGGTACGGTGATTCAGGGAGGCGTTCGACTGTCGAAATACTCTTTAGAGGCCTTGTTCTCTCGAGCCAATCCTTGGAAATTGCCTTACAGTTCGATTTCATTTGCGTCTACCACACCCAGTTATGATTTGGGTTTAACGCAGCAGTTGAAAAAGGGCTTGTTGTTGAAAGCAAGCGTGAATCAGGCGTATCGCAATCCCAATGTGGATGATATGAAGAAAGTGTTCGACAGTAAACCTGGTGCGAAATTGTTGGTGCCCAGTCCGGATTTGAAAGCAGAGCGCAGCACAACCGTTGATGTAGGTGTTTTGTGGCGAAAGGATAAGTCCTTTGCTTTTGAGGCGGGTGCTTTCAGTAGTGCGGTGAAGAACTTATTGTTGGATCAACCGGGCACATTGAACGGGGAGGATTCTTTGATGTATGATGGTCGGTTAACGCCGGTATACCAATTGAAGAATGTGGCTTTGGGACAGATCACAGGGCTTTATTTCAATGCGAAGGTTCGATTGATGCAATCGTTGTGGTTTACGGGATCGGTTACTCAGACCAAGGGTATGTATCAATTGGGAGAGGCGGCTGCGAAGCAGCCGCTCGACCACATTCCACCGGTATACGGACAGGCATCGCTGCGTTGGAACGGACAGGGTTGGTTTGCCGAGGCGCAATGTCTGTTTAATGGGATGAAGAAAGCCAAGGATTACTCTACTTCAGGGGAAGACAACCAAGACAAGCAACCCATTGGTTTGGCTGATATCAATGGTGATGGCAAGGCTGACGGATTCAACCCCGCCTGGCAATGTTGGAATTTGCGTGGTGGATATCAACACAAATCGGGCTTCAGCGCTACGGTGGCCATAGAGAATCTGTTGGATTTGCATTACCGGTATTTCGCCAGCGGAATGAGCGCTTCGGGTAGGTCAGTGAACGTGAGTTTGGCCTATTCTTTCTAAGCACTTTGGTCAAAGGGTTGGGCGAGTTAGGACGGAGAGACTGGATTCTCCGGGGATTCGCTTGACTATTTTCAGGTGTTATGTTGTTACGGGTTGGGGAGCTTTCGCTCCCCAACCCTTTTGTTTTGGATCGACCGCTGAATACCTTCACGGATACTTTCGTATCTTTGTGCCCACTATGGGAAGGATTTTTGAAAAACGCAAACACACCATGTTTGCTCGCTTTGACCGTATGGCCAAGCAGTTTACCCGCATCGGAAAAGAAATTGCCATCGCTGTAAAGCAGGGCGGACCTATGCCGGAAAACAATCCCAAATTGCGTACAGTAATTCAGAACGCCAAGGCCGTAAATATGCCCAAGGATCGGGTGGATGCAGCCATCAAACGGGCCAGCAGCAAGGGCGATTCAGAAAACTACGAAGAGGTTCGTTTTGAGGGCTATGCTCCTCATGGCGTGGCTGTGCTCGTTGAAACCGCCACAGATAATAATACACGTACTGTTGCCAACGTGCGCATGCATTTCAACAAAGGGGGTGGGGCCATGGGTAAAACAGGGTCGTTGGATTTTATCTTCACCCGCAAAGGTGTGTTGAAAGTTGAAAAGTCAAAGTTGGGTGGCCGCGATTTGGATGAGTTTGAGTTTGAATTGATTGATTTTGGCTTGGATGAAGTGGCGATTGACGACGACATGGTCTATGTATACTGTGATTTTACGTCGTTCGGCCAAATGCAAAAAGCCCTGGAGGATATGGGAATTGAGGTAAATACAGCGGAATTGCAGTATGTGCCAAACACGTGGGTGGATTTAACAGAGGAGCAGGCGAAGGAAGTGCTGGATTTGGTGGATCGTTTGGAGGGAGATGACGACGTACAAACTGTGTATCACAATTTGCGTTGAGGGATTGAACTTTGTAACAGTGAATGGTGCCTTCGGCGACGTGGGGCCAAATATGAAACAGAAGAGGGCGGAAATTCCGCCCTCTTCTGTTTCATATCATTGTATGATGGATTGTTTATTTTGGGCAAGTCTGACACTCGATGACCTTGGCATCAAAGACGGCTTTCAGCGGGATGTTGCGCTCTGGTTGTACAGGATCATTGCTAACAATCCAAATGGAGTAGTTGGCGTTGCCTTTTTTCAATACTGTTTCAAAGAATACTTTAACAGTCACTGATTTACCGGCGGGTATTACGAGTTTGGCGTTGGGGTATTTTGGCGATTTTTCATTGGGGTATTTTAGGGAAATACAACCGCAGTCGCCAGCCAATTCATGGATAACCAAATCCGATTGTCCGGGGTTGGTCAAGGTGATTTCCGACGTAAGGATATCTCCGGCCACTTGTTTTCCAAAGTTGATTTCGGGTTTGTTGGTTGCTAATTTGGGTTGTTTGGCCAGTTGCTTGGCATTGAGTTTTGGGAAATACTGTTTGCGGTTGTAGTTGACGTACATCGCATTGTACAAGGCGGCGGGGTTGTCGGTGGTAAAGGGAAGTTCTATCGTAGAGAAACCATAGTGTTTGATTTTTGTACCATCGATGATGACTGAAAATTTGCCACTTTCGTTGGGTTCTAGCGTAGTGGGAAAGGAGGTAATGGTTAAAAAATCAGGAATGTTTGCGGCGTCGATGGGGTTGAAATTGGCGGTGTATGGTGTTTCGTTCGTAATCCGAATGGTCTGGGAATCGCGCTGATTATCGTACAGCGGATTGAAGGTAATGGACGGTGCGCTATATCGTATTTGGCCCATGTCAGGGATGGGTGCGGCGTTGGGATCTATTTCCTCTTTCAGCACCTCACCTTCGATATCGAGGTGAACGATGGGGGCATTGATGGCGTTTGAGTAGACGGTGATGGACTTTTTGAATTCTCCAATCCGATTGGTGGTTTCATATCGCGCTTCGATAAATCCTTTGCCTCCGGGGAGGATGGAGTCACGTGTCCAATCGGGCGTTGTACAACCGCAAGAGGTATGAACTTGTTGGATGAACAGCGTTTGGTTGCCGGTGTTGGTGAAGGGATATCGGTGAGCGGCAAATTTGATGGATTCTGAAACTTTTCCGAAGTCGTGTATGCTGTGGTCGAAAAGGATTTCAGGTCCTTTGGTTGGTTGCTTGCTATTTTGTGCGAAGTTGGGCAGTTGATATAAAAAGAGGAGGCTAAGACTGAGGGTTTTGATGATTCTCATGGTGTGTAATTTCAGGGTGCAAAGTATCAAAAGTAGTACCAAAGTTGCAGACGAAGAAAAAAAGATGAAAGTTGCTTGGCAGGCGGCGATTACAGCGTTTTTGGGAAGTGGCGACGGAATTTGCCCTTGAATTGGTCAGATAATTGGGAATCTTTTGAAAACACAGCCATATTTTTTTCATACAGTGTTGATTTTGACAAATGAAAAGCGTAATTTTGCCGTCCTTTTTGGGAAAAATATGCCAACTATACAACAGCTAATTAGAAAGGGAAGACAGGAAACTGTTTGGAAGAGTAAGTCTCCAGCACTCGATTCTTGTCCACAGCGCAGAGGTGTTTGTACCCGCGTATACACAACCACGCCAAAGAAGCCAAACTCTGCGCTTCGTAAGGTGGCTCGTGTACGTTTGTCGAACGGAAAAGAAGTGAACGCCTACATTCCGGGTGAAGGCCACAACTTGCAAGAACACAGTATCGTATTGGTACGTGGCGGCAGGGTGAAGGATTTGCCAGGGGTACGTTATCACATCGTACGTGGTGCGTTAGACACTGCGGGTGTGGAGGGACGTAACCAACGCAGAAGTAAGTATGGTACGAAGAAACCAAAGGCTAAGAAATAATAAGAGTAAAAAGTCATGAGAAAATCGCGCGCTAAAAAACGCATATTGTTGCCAGATCCCAAGTTCAACGACACCGTTGTAACTCGCTTTGTAAACGGGATGATGTATGATGGCAAAAAATCTTTGGCATTCAACATTTTTTATTCCGCTTTGGATATTGTTGAGGCTAAGGTTACTGAAGAGCCAGGCATTGAGACTTTCCGTAAGGCGTTGAATAACGTAATGCCTACTGTAGAGGTTAAGGCACGTCGTGTTGGGGGTTCAACCTTTCAAATTCCAACAGAAGTTCAACCACGCCGCAGAATGGCCGTAGGTATGAAGTGGATGATTGGTTACGCTCGCAAGCGCAACGAGAAGTCTATGGCTGAGAAGTTGGCTGGTGAGATTTTGGCTGCAGCACGTAACGAAGGTTCTGCTGTGAAGAAAAAAGAGGATACACACAAAATGGCTGAGGCCAACAAGGCGTTCGCGCACTTTAGAGTTTAATTATAGAAGAATAGAAGCATGTCACGCGATTTATCGTTAACAAGAAATATTGGTATTGCTGCGCACATTGATGCCGGTAAGACCACAACCACAGAGCGTATTTTGTTCTATGCGGGTGTAAACCACAAAATTGGTGAGGTACACGACGGTGCTGCAACCATGGACTGGATGGCTCAGGAGCAAGAGCGTGGTATTACCATTACTTCAGCGGCAACCACCGTATTTTGGAAGTACTTGGATAAAAACTATCACATCAACATCATCGATACTCCAGGTCACGTAGACTTTACCGTTGAGGTAAACCGTTCTTTGCGTGTATTGGATGGTTTGGTGTTCTTGTTCAGCTCAGTAGATGGTGTAGAGCCTCAGTCAGAAACAAACTGGCGTTTGGCAAACAACTACAACGTAGCACGTATTGGTTTCGTTAACAAAATGGACCGTGCGGGTGCTGATTTCTTGAACGTAGTAAATCAAGTGAAAACCATGTTGGGTAGTAATGCAATTCCATTGCAGTTGCCCATAGGTGCTGAAGATAATTTCAAAGGGGTAGTTGATTTGATCAACTTCCGTGGAATGATCTGGAATGAGAAAGATCAGGGAATGACCTACGAGACCGTAGAAATTCCTGCCGACATGGTAGAAG
>JBANFU010000278.1:0-4886 GCA_037975865.1 Bacteroidota bacterium | reverse complement strand
AGGTAGGATTTATAGTTGTGTTTATCGGCATCAACGAAGATGAAATCAGGATTGATATCTAAGTTGGGAAGAATTGTAAGGGCTTCGCCTACATGCCACTGTACGCGGTGATTGGGAACTTGTTTTTGCCAAAATTCTTGGGTTTTGTGGGCGGTTTCAGCGTCTGCTTCAATGGAGTGAATGGAAGCGGATTCTGGTAAATGTTCTAACAAACAGGCGGTTGCGTAGCCTGTGAATGTCCCAATTTCCAACACGCAGTGGGGTTGTTTCGCGGCCACCAAGGAGGATAAAAATCTGCCTTGGAGGTGTCCCGACAGCATGCGGGGGTTGATCATTTTTTTCCATGTGAACTCATTGATAGCTTGTAAAAATGAGGTTTCCGGGGAACTCACATTTTCGCAATACACATGGATTTCATCTTGCCAATCGGGATGCATAATTTTATTGCAAATTTCATCTTGTTTTTCTGAATCAAAAATCTATTTTCGCGGTAAGTAAGAATTATGTATTGGACACTTGAATTGGTTAGCTATTTGGACGATGCGCCATGGCCAGCCACCAAAGATGAGTTGATCGATTATGCGATTCGTTCTGGCGCTCCTTTGGAGGTGATAGAAAACCTGCAGGAGCTTGAAGATGACGGAGAGCCATACGAGAGCATTGAAGAAATTTGGAGTGATTATCCCTCGGATGATGACTACTTCTTCAATGAAGATGAATTTTAATCTTTGGTCGAAAAATCATTCAATTAAGGGTCAACGGAAGTTGGCCCTTTTTTGTTCTAGCAATAATTCGGCAATGGTATTGCGAAGCTTTTCGATGTTTACGTTGTTTTGGGCAGAGATAAAGACCGCAGGCGCATTTTCTTTTGCGATCCAACTCTTTTCAAATTGTTCTAGGGTAAGACCGGTAGATCCCACAAAAAAATCATCGTCTTCCGGTTCTTTGAAAGCATCAATTTTATTGAATACGATGAGTTCAGGTTTGTTGCTGGCGCCAATTTCGTGAAGAATTTCTTTGACACTCATCATTTGTTGTTCAAAGGCAGGGTTTGAGATGTCTACCACGTGAATGAGCAAATCGGTTTCCATGGCTTCGGCGAGTGTGCTCTTGAAACTCTCAATGAGAAGGGTAGGCAGTTTTCTGATAAATCCAACTGTATCGCTCAATAACAACGGAAGCATGCCACCTTGATTATCAGGGTGGGGAATGACTACTTTTCTCACGGTTGCATCCAGGGTGGCGAATAATTTGTTTTCTACCAAGACATCGGATCTACTCAGCAAATTCATGACGGTGCTTTTTCCCACGTTGGTGTAGCCAACGAGGGCACATCGAAACACGCCATCCCGGGATTTTCTCTGGGTTTGTCCAATTTTTTCAATGTCCTGCAGCTTCGTTTTTAGGAGTGCAATTTTATCGCGTAGTACACGACGGTCCGTTTCGATTTCCTTTTCTCCGGGGCCTTTCATGCCGATACCTCCCTTTTGCTTTGAGAGGTGGGTCCACATCCCGGTGAGGCGTGGCAACATGAAAATACTTTGGGCCAGCTCCACTTGTGTTTTTGCTTGAGCCGTTTTGGCGTTGTTGGCAAAAATGTCAAGAATGAGGTGGGTTCTACTGAGTATTTTGGCGTTTTCCAGTTCAGATTCGATGTTCCTCACTTGCGCCGGTGTGAGTTCATCATCAAAAATGACTAGGTCAATCTTATGGTTGGCGACATATTGTTTGATTTCCTCCAATTTACCTTTTCCCACATAGGTTTTTGGTTGGGGATGTTCCAGGTTTTGGATAAATCGTTTTTTGGATTCAGCGCCTGAAGTGAGCACGAGTTGTTCCAATTCGGCCAGGGTTTCCTCAATGGGAATGGATTGTTGTGGCGTATTTACCCCCACCACAATGGCGGTTTCTTTATGGTTGGCTGTAGCGTGCAAGAGATTGGGACTAAGAATAATTGTTCTGCAAAATTACGGCAGTGCTTGGGAATTCAACCAAGTAGGTTGATTTTTGAGAAGTGAAGGATTTGAAACGTCTTTTTGGGTTGATTATTGGGTTGTTCTCGTTGACGATATCTGCCCAAACCACTGTGGTTTCAAATCAGGCAGGGTTGGCTCAAAAGAAAAGCCAATTTCGCAAGGCTTTGGGACAGGCCCATGGACAGGTTTATACGGTCTATTCGTCCAATGCTGATCTGGGTTTGGGCTTTGTACTTGAAAAATATTCGACGGACATGATTTTTCAGTTGGATAGAAAAATAGAAGCCCAAGGCAAACAGAAGATCTTGAAATTGGTGATGGGGGATTCTTTTTTTTACTGGGTGTCGGTATTAAAGGTGCGTCGACAGGTATTCAAGTTCTTTCATCATCGGCTGGAATTGGGCATGGACGGACCGGTTGTAAGCAAGGAAATCGCCACTTTTACAGGAATGGATTTGGATATCACCCAATGGGAAACCGTAGGTTCAACGGATCGACAATCATTGGGAATATTCGCTTTTGGAGTGAAATGGGGCTGGTTTGATGATGGTAAGCGAATGACGATGGCTCGGGGTATGAGTATCAATCAAGATGGCGATGTGCTCGATAGTTTTTTGCTGTCACTGCCCATTGAGTTTGGTGTAGATGAGGTGGTTTGGCGATCGGCGGAGGTCAACAAGCGGGGAGAAATGGGCTTGGTGTACGAGGATTTGGTTTCGGGTCCATCCCTGTTTAATGCCAAAAAAGAGGTAAGTCATTTTCATGTGATTTATCGGCAACAGGGCCAATCCTACCAAGAGCGCATTGCTTTGGACGGCATGATTCGTGAGTTGGCGATTTCGATGGAACCTCAAACCCAAACGTTTGTCCTTCATGGTTTTTGGTCGGACTGGAAACAGCTTGGTTTATCAGGACATTTTAAAGGTCATTTCGAGACGATGAGACTGAAGAATGATAGCGTCATAAACCATTGGTTGATTGATGCATTTACATGGGAGGACAGGCAAAATCGTCAATTGTCTGGCTTATCGGCCACCAAGAAATCGGGCAAGCCTGAGAACTATTTTATTCGGGATATTGTACCCTTGAGTCATGGAGGGAGTGTGATTTTAGCCGAGCAGTTTTTTGAAACCCGGCAGATGGAAACGTATTATGTGAATGGTGTGCCTCAGACCAGTAGTAAATTGTTTTATCATTACGGCGACATTGCCACGTTTTTTTTGAAGCCTTCGGGTGACCTAGATACGGTTGTGATGATACGAAAAACGCAGGTGGGAACTTCGTCGAGCTCCTATTTGTATGGGTTTTCCTTTTATATCTGTGCGGGTTCATTGAATTTGGTTTACAATGATGATGAAGGAGAAATGAATCGTGTGATGCATGTGCAAATTGACAATACCTTTGCAACGGAGAGGGAGTGGTTGTTTCGCAGTGAAAATATTCCCGGTGCCATAGTTCCTTATGAGGGACTTCACACCGATTATTGCACGCTTACAGTACCCATTTACCGCGACAAACAATGGCATTGGCTTCAAGTGTATTCAAATGATTAACCGCCTCAAAGACCACGGATTATTTACCTTGTTACTGGTAATTGTAATAGCCATAGCTATACGAATACCAGCTTTGTGGGTGATTCCGAAGGAGGCCATTATTTCTAAGCCGGGAATTCTGTCGGCCTGGGTCTCTTGGATTAACCGCTGGCCTGTCTTTTCCGTAGTGATTTCATTAATTATGGTTGTAGCGTTGGCCATCATGATCAATGAGATGGTCCGATCGCACGCCATCATGCGTCCAGTGGGATATTTACCCGCCTATTTTTTCATTTTGTTACAGAGTATTTACTTGGAGAATATGCTGGTGACAGAATATCATTTTGGAAATTTCTTTGTGTTTTTGGGATTGATATTGTTGTTGCGTTTGCGAGATGGATATTCCACGGTACTATTGTTTTATAGTGCGTTGGCGTTTGGGATGGCGATACTGATTGTGCCGGATCATCTGCTTATTTTGTTGTTTGTCTTGTCGTGCGTGCTGGTATTCAAAACCATTGTAATACGCGATGTATTGGCCATCGTATTTGGTTTGGTATTGCCGTATTATGTGTTGCGATGTTTGATTTTTATCAACGGATGGGATGTTGCTGCTGTTTCCAATATTACCACTACCCCTTTAAATATCAATGGTTTGGGCGATGGTATAGTGGGCTTACTCACCAAATACAGCGTTTACGTATCGTTTTTGTTGGTGGCAATTTTTGGCTTGATGAAGGTTAGCGGGAATTATTTCAGCGACAATGTAGAGGTGAGGCGCAGTAAATTGGTGATCCTCTTATTTTTCGTGTATAGTTTGTTGCTGTTGGCCATTCACTGGCGAGAGCTCAAGAGTTTTCATTTGTTAACCGCTTTCCCGGCGGCCATTCTCATCGCCTATTTCTTTACTGGAGAAAAGCGATATTGGTGGAAAGAGTTGATGGGATGGGGGTTATTGTGCGCCCTCGTTACCACCTTGTATTTCGTGTAGTCCAAGGGGTTCTAGTTCTTCAATCCATCTTTGGTATAGCTTGGAAATATCGGCGACAATCATGGGTTCGAATTTTTCGTACCAGTCTGTGGGGATGCCTACTTGAATAAAAATTCGATGCAAGGCGAAGGCGATGCGATCAATTTGTTGGTAATGAAATAAATATTGAACCTCACAAAAGCGATCGTAACGCTCGAAAAAGAGCTCATGATGGGGGTGTTCTAAAAAACGAAGGGCTTTTTCTACGGTAGTTCGCTGTGATTTAAGCTGACTGTAAAATAATGTTAATTTTTCTAATTGATTATCTATATAGTATTTGTCTAGCATTATTTCAATTAACACATGAAGTGAAAACCAAAATTTGGGTATTTGATAGTGTGCACAAAT
>JBANFU010000267.1:0-4984 GCA_037975865.1 Bacteroidota bacterium | reverse complement strand
AACATCAAAGACATCTTCAAAACCATTAAAAATGGGGTGCAAGAGAAAGGGATGATTTCGTGGTCACAAACCCTGTCGCCCAAGCAAATTGCCGCGGTGGCTACGTTTGTGAAGTCGCTCCAAGGCAGTAATCCGCCCAATCCCAGAGCGCCTCAAGGCACTGAATACAAAGACGATCAAGCCGCTCCGGCTGATACCGCCGCTGCGGGTTCTGTTACCGTGAGTAAGCTGCAATAACCATGGAAGTTCCTGACGAACACGACTCGTTTCGAGACCGGTCGGCCACCATCGATGAACAAGGCAAACGCAAATGGGTGTTTGCCTATAAACCTCGGGGAAGATTTTATAGCGCAAGAACCCTCTTGAGCTATTTATACCTGCTGTTGTTTTTTGGATTGCCCTTTATCAAATACAAAGGCGAGCCATTTTTGCTGCTGAACATCATTGAGCGAAAGTTTGTGGTGTTTGGCTTCGTTTTCTGGAGCCAAGACTTCTATCTCTTTGGCATCACCATGATCCTGTTTGTGGTGTTTATCATTGTCTTTACGGTGGCTTTCGGTCGCTTGTTCTGTGGCTGGGCCTGTCCACAAACGGTGTTCATGGAAATGGTATTCCGGAAAATTGAATATTGGATCGATGGCGATGCCCCCAAACAACAAGCGCTAAATCGCCAACCCTGGAATGCTGAAAAAATCCGCAAACGCGTGAGCAAATGGGTGGTTTTTTACCTCGTTTCCTTTCTCATCGGCAATACGTTCTTGGCATATATCATTGGAATGGATGAACTCAAAACCATCATCTCCGATCCATGGGGAATGCACGTGAAGGGGTTTTTGGGGATGTTGGTGTTTTCGTTTGTGTTTTTCATGGTGTATCTGCGGTTTCGTGAGCAAGTGTGTACCGTGGTTTGTCCGTACGGACGGTTGCAAGGGGTGCTGCTCGACAGACATTCTGTGGTTGTGGCCTATGATTATGTTCGCGGGGAACCCCGAGAAAAAAATCGCAAGGGCATCGAGAGAAAAGGCGGAGATTGTGTGGATTGCAACCTGTGCGTGCATGTTTGTCCCACCGGCATCGATATCCGCAATGGAACGCAGCTCGATTGTACCAACTGCACCGCTTGCATCGATGCTTGTGATTTTATGATGGACAAAATGGGCAAGCCCCGAGGGTTGGTTCGATATGCCTCAGAAGCGACCATCGCCGATGGCAAGCCGTTTAGCGTTACTCCTAGGCTCAAAGCGTATATCGCGGTATTGTTGGTATTGTTGGCCGGGTGGTTGGTGATTCTGATTTCCCGGAGTTCGGTGGACATGGAGGTAAGAAAAGTGGCCGGTCTGTTGTATCAAGAGCGTGAAAATGGCGAGGTGACCAACTTGTACAATGTGATGTTTTTGAACAAAAGTCACAACGATTACAAACAATTGCATGTGCGTGTTATGGGTGCCGCTGCCCACATTGAATGGGTTGGAAATGCCGATACATTCATCCAATTGCCCAAAGAAGGCATGGTTAGACTTACCGGGTATATCGTGATGAAACAAGCAGATGTGAAGGAGCGACAACAGAAAATGCAGTTGGGTTTATATGTAGGGGACCGCCTGCTGCAGTCTGAAAAAACGGTTTTTTTGGCCCCTGTAGCAAAACAATGAGAGATATGAAACATGGTTTGAATTGGAATTGGGGCAAAGGCATCGTGCTGGTGTACGCCCTGTTTGTTTGTGGTATGTTGTATTTGGTATTTCAGAGTAAAGCACAAAAATTGGATTTGGTGGTGGATGATTACTATCAACAGGAATTGAAGTTTCAGGACCAAATCGATGCTTCGCGAAAGGCCATTGCCGCCGGGTTGGTTCCCAAGGTTGAAACCGAGGCAGGACAGAACTTTTTAACCATCGCAGGCACCGAGGGTAAGGCGGTAAAAGGAACGTTGCTCGCTTATTGCGCGGCCGACAAAGCGCGGGATCAGAAGATGGAATTGCATGAAACCACCGCGGGTCGTTGGCAGTTGCCACTGTCGGGTTTGAGCCAAGGAACCTATGTTTTTAAAATTCATTGGCAAACCGCTTCCGACCGTTATTATGCGGAATTGAATTTCGATAAATAGTCCATGGAAGGTTCCTTAATCGCAGGGTTGATGTTGGGCATGGCGGGCAGTCTGCACTGCATCGGGATGTGCGGACCACTGGTGCTCATGATGCCTTCGGGTTGGTTGGGGACCGTGGTTTACCATGTGGGTAGAACCCTGACTTACGCTTTGTTGGGTTTGATTGCCGGGATGCTATTCCAGGTGGTTGATATCCGAGCGTTTCAATCTGAGTTTAGTATGGGCATCGGTTTGGTTTTCTTGTCGATGTGGGCCTATCAGCGCTGGGGCATATCCAAACAAGGTTCCGTTGCGGGTAATGAAAATGGCTTTAAAAAGGGGGTGTTGACGTTGTTTTCAACAGCCATGAAAGGACGTCATCTGGGATGGCGTGCTGTTGCGGGAATGGCCAACGGGTTGTTGCCCTGTGGTTTGGTGTACGGAGCGATGATGGCGGCGGTTGGACAAGGGACTACCCAGGGCAGTATTTTGTTGATGACGGGTTTTGGGTTGGGTACCATCCCCAGTCTTTTCGTGTTGGGATTGTTGGGGAACAAAATCACTCAGGCGGTTCGCAAAACTTGGTCTAAGTGGTTGCCCTGGTGGTTGTTGGTGATGGCGATGCTGTTTTTATTGCGCGGCATGAATTTGGGCATTCCGTTTGTGTCGCCCAAGGTTCAAATCAATGCTCATCAAGGAAGTTGTTGTCATCCGAAATAAGGCACTGAATTTTATGCGTTTTTTCAATACATTTGGAGTAGAATCTCTAACGGAAAAGCCTATGTCGTTCAACCATGATGCCATTGATTGTGCCAATTGTAAAAAGCGGTTTACCTCAGTTTTCTGCAAAGTAGAAAACGATACCATGGAGCAGATCAACGAGGAGAAAATCTGTACGCCGTATAAAAAAGGGCAGATTATTTTTCATGAGGGATCTCGCCCTTTGGGTATCTATTGTGTTAATCGCGGTAAGATTAAATTGGTGAAGTTGGGAGAGGATGGCAAAGAGCAGATATTACGGTTGATCAAGCCAGGCGATTTGATGGGGTATAGGGCGTTGTTGAGTGGCGACAAATACAGTGCATCGGCGGTGGTTTTAGAAGAGGCCGGCATTTGTTTTATTCCCAAAGAATTGTTCATGGGGGTATTGCAAAAGGATGGCGTGCTGTCCATGGAAATCATGAAGTTGCTGAGCGATGATTTGCGCAAAGCCGAAGTGAGTATCACCCACTTTGCCCAAAAACCGGTGCGGGAGCGTCTCGCTGAGGCTTTGTTGTTCATCAAGGAAACGTATGGTTTTGAGGCCGATGGGAAAACCATCGATCTGAAAATTAGCAGAGAAGATTTGGCGAATTTGGTGGGAACAGCCACTGAGACGGCCATTCGTTTGCTGAGCGACCTAAAACACGAGGGAGTAGTGGCGTTGGAAGGCAAGAAAATAGAAATATTGAACCTGCCCAAGTTGGTCAAAATTGCCAACATAGAAGATTGAGGCGAATTGTTTGGAATAGTTAGTTTCCCAACTTCAATAGGCTGTAACCCACTAAGGCACAGGTAGTAGAGGCTATTAATATGCTCACTTTTCCTAGGTCTATGAGGGCGGGGTCCGTGAAGGCAAGGTTGTCGACAAAAATGGCCATCGTGAAGCCAATGCCCCCCAAGATTCCTGCGCCAATGAGTTTTCTCAGGTTTATACTTTGAGATAAGCTGGCGATACCCAATTTTACGGCGATCAAACTGGCGAAGACGATGCCCAAGGGCTTGCCAAGGACCAAGCCGAAAAAGATGCCCAAGCTAGCAGGGTGGGTGGCGATGGCTGAGGTATCGGACGGAATGACAATGGCTGTATTGGCGAGTGCGAAAAGCGGCAAAATGAGGTAGGTGACGGGCCATTGTATCTTGTGTTCTACCTGATAGCTGAGTGTGTGGGGTTTTCCCGATTTGAAGGGCAGAGCGAAAGCGAGAATTACCCCGGAGAGGGTGGCATGAACCCCACTGTGCAACATACAAAACCACAGGGAACCCCCCAAGAATAGGAACAACCAGCCGCTTTCATTTTCTCTTTTGTTGAGTATGTAGAGTAGGATGCCGATGAGGGCGCTTAAACCGAGATATAAAAAGTTGAAACCGCCGCCATAGAATAGGGCAATGACTACAATCGCCCCGAGGTCGTCGATGATCGCCAAGGCAGTTAAAAATACTTTCAGCGCGGCGGGAACGCGATCGCCCAGTAA
Source organism: Bacteroidota bacterium (assembly GCA_037975865.1). Taxonomy (GTDB): domain Bacteria; phylum Bacteroidota; class Bacteroidia; order NS11-12g; family UBA955; genus UBA955. The sequence goes on along the minus strand of JBANFU010000267.1, from coordinate 664 downwards.
TCCCATGATGGCAATGGCGAAAGCAATGTCAGTGGCTGTGGGGATTCCTGCGCCCGAAAGGGTTTGCGGATGATTGAAATTGAATAGAAAATAGATGAGCGCAGGCACCAGCATGCCGCCCAGCGCCCCCATCATAGGGAGCAACGCTCGTTTGCGATCCGACAGTTCGCCGATGTACAATTCACGTTCAATTTCCAGACCCACCAGCAGGAAAAAGACGGTCATCAGGGCATCGTTGATCCATTCGGTAATGCTGTGTTCGAGGTGAAACTGATGGCTGGGCAATCCGATTTTTTGGGACCAGAATGCGATGTATGAAGGTCCAGCTGATGAGTTGGCGATGAGCAATGAGGCTACCGTAGCGAGCACCAGCAGGATGCCGGCAGATTGTTGACTTTGGAAAAATTCTTTGAAAAGGGCTGTGAGTCGGAGCCGCGATTTTGGAGCTGGGTTATTCATTGAAATTGATATGATGATGGATTAGGCGGTTGTGGGTATTTCCAAACGACCTTCCATGCCTTGCAGCCAATGTTCCTCGCATCTGGCTTGGTAAATATCGGAGTGGCCTACAACGACCAAGTCGGTGGTGCCGGGCTCGCGGTAGGTGAAGTTGGCGGGTTTTTTACAAATGTGACATTGCGCTTTCACTTCGATCCGTTGGGTG
>JBANFU010000231.1:0-7495 GCA_037975865.1 Bacteroidota bacterium | reverse complement strand
AACCCAATCCAACATGTCGGAAAATTCGTACAACCCCGCAGCGGCCTTGGTCGATTTATAGCGGTCGAAAAGATCCGCCGCCTCCTTTGCCCGCGACCAATTTTTCTTGAATTTGTCGTACTCGCCCGGTTTGATATCACCCGCTTTGTTTTCGCCGCGATTTACTTTGTACACGGAATTGGGGAAGGCCAATTTAAAGGCCTCAGGTTCTAACAGTCCGTCTATCCACGCATGAAAATCACCGGCGGTAATGCCTTCTGATTGCATCAAATCCCATACTTTAGAAAGGTCGCGACGGGTGGATTGGGCATCTTCTTGGTAGCTTTTGAGTAATGACTGGGCCGGTAAAGACTCTATGATTCCTTGGATTAAATCTATTTTGTCTAATTCGTCCATCACACGCAACTCTTTGCGGGCGAATTTCTCAGGTCTCTCTTGGATGATTTTATTGCACAATCCATGAAAGGTATGAATGGGAATTTTAAAAGCATCTGCACCCATAAACTGACTCAAGCGTTTTTGCATGGCAGTAGCGCCTGCTTCGGTGTAGGTAAGACAGAGGATATTCTGTGGTTGTGAATCGGTTTTGGTGAGAATGTTCAGAATGCGCGTAGCCAAAATCTGCGTTTTGCCCGTGCCCGGACCGGCGATGACCATCACGGGACCTTCGATGGCGTTTACTGCATCTTGTTGTTGCTGATTGAGTTTGACGTAGAGATCTTGGAACGACTGCATATTTGCAATATAGCCATTATCTTCGCATTTTTATGAGCCAGACGAAACAAGAATACAACGCCGTTTTAACGGCCTGCAGAGAGGTTTTTATCAAGAAAAACGATGATTACGGTACCTCTTGGCGGTTGTTTCGTCCATCGAGTCTCACCGATCAGATATACATCAAGGCACAACGCATTCGCAACATCGAGGAGTCGGGTAAAAATGCCGTGGGTGATGATATTCGAGGCGAGTTCATGGGGATCGTGAATTACAGTTTGATCGCGTTGATTCAATTGCATTTCATTCAGTTGCAAAAAGATCCAACCGATATCGAAGAAATCGCCGGGGTCTATGATTTATGGGCAGAGAAAACGCGGGATTTGATGCTATTGAAGAATACCGATTACAGTGAGGTTTGGCGCGATATGCGGATCAGCAGCTTTACCGACATGATTTTGGTGAAAATTGCCCGTATCAAACAGATTGAAGATAACCAAGGAAAAACTTCGGTGAGTGAAGGCGCCGATGCCAACTATCAAGACATTATCAATTACGCCATCTTTGCGTTGATTCGATTGTAGTCTTTGTTGCTGGTAAATGCACTGGCATAATTGTGGGCTGCGAGGGGTTCTGTTTTGCATTCCTTGAGTGCTTGCTGTATCTTGCCACAACGAAAATCGCCCATGAGAATTCCATACTTAATTGCCAGATTTTTAACCGGTGCATTGTTCGTGTTCTCCGGTCTTGTAAAGTTGAATGATCCCAGTGGTTTTGGGATCAAGCTCAATGAGTATTTCGATGTGTTTGCGCAAGACTTGGCTACGCCTCAGGATTCGATGCGGTTGGTGGTGTATGGCCAAGGCCAAAAGCTCATCGATCAGAAAACCGTACTTTACAGTTTCGATCAAGAAAAAGAAATGGTGTTGGAGGCCCGCGGGGTGGAAGAGGCGGGTGATTCAGGGACCGTGGTAAAAAAGATCAATCTTCGATGCAACTGGGGCGGATCTTCGGTGGCGGAGACAACGGTGGATTTGAATACGTTGGTGACGGCTCCATTGAAATTCGATTTTGTGGCCTTGACGCCCGATCAGAAACTGACATCGGCCGAGGTAACTTGGGTTAGTTTATCGGACAATGGGCTAGTTGATTCCAAACATAGACGCAGTCTATTGTTTCCATCCAATAGCCGTGAATCGAAGGGCGGCGACGTAAAAGTGGATTCTGCTGCAGCCCAAATCTGGACCGATATTCAAGTCTCTGAATCATTGGCAGTGGACGTCTCACCCTATGCCAAGCCCAACGGTGCCCTCTTTGATTTTTTCAAATGGCTCAAGGATTATAGTTTGTATTTGAGTGTGTTTTTCTGCGCCTTGGAAGTGTTGCTTGGCTTGGCGATGATTATTGGGTGGAATATCCGATGGACCATAGGGATTACGGCCGCGTTGATAGTGTTTTTTACATTTCTCACCGGGTATAGTGCCTATTTTAACAAAGTAACCGATTGCGGTTGCTTCGGCGATTTTATTAAGCTCAAACCTTGGCACTCTTTCTATAAAGATTTGGTGCTGTTGGGATTGGTGGGCGTGATGATCGGGGGCATGAAACACAATGTGCCTTGGTTCTCTAAGCCTTTCGGCATCAAGTTGATGGGGGTGCTAACCGTGTTAACCCTGTGGTTTGGGGTGTATTGTTACCGGTACCTTCCCATATGGGATTTTTTGCCGTATAAAGTGGGCAACAATATTTTGAAAATCATGACCGAAGTTCCGCCCGGACAACGGTCATCGGACAGTATAGAAATTTCATGGGTATTGTATAAGCCCTCTGCAAACGGGGGTATCGATTCGATTACCTGCAGTACATCGGAGTTTGCAAAAAAAATGGAGGAGGGTTATCAGTATGATGATCTGAAATCGCAAAGAAGAAAGCTGGTGATTGAGGGATATAAGTCGCCGATTCATGATTTTGCGATCAATGACGATGCAACGGGTGTTGACATGAAGGACACGTTCTTACAAACGAGTCAATTTCAACTGGCTTATGTGATTCCGTATTTGGAGTCGGCGAATTTGTTGGACATCATAGAGCTGAGAGAAATTCTGAGATGGGCGCAAAAAGAAGGGGTGAGGGTGTACGGATTGAGTGCGGTATCACAAGCGCCTGCCAATGAGTTTGTGAAAAAGTATGAATTGCCCATGAAGATGTATAGTGCAGACCAGAAAATGCTGATCACCATGGCGCGCTATAATCCAACCCTGTATCTGTTGAAAGGACCTGTGGTGTTAGGCAAGTGGAGTGGCGTGGATTTGCCCTCGTTGAAAGCCCTTGAAAAGCTGAAGAAAAAAGCCATGGGCGAAAAGACCGGCTTGGCGAAAATGCTGTCGCGTTTGAAGAAATCATGAGCGCAATCCTAAAGAAATCCGGTTTTCTGTTGTCGGTCCTGCTGGGACTCGTGCTGTTTATTTTTATTTTATTTCAGGCGTTGCCCAATGCGGAGGAGATGCTCACCACCCAACGGGCTGATGCCAAAACAAAACAGGCCATTGTAGCAGAATTGGGTTTAGACCAACCCGTGCATTTGCAGGCCTTGTATTATATCAATGATTTATCGCCGGTTTCTTGCTACGACACAACATCGGTGAAACGGCGCTTTTTGTCGGGGGTGTCGATGGGGGTTGGCTCCGTAGAATGGTGGTTGAAATGGCCCTATTTGCGTACGTCGTTTCAAACCAAGCAACCTGTGGGGGGAATGTTATTTCAAGCCTTTGTGGGTACGATGATTTTGGCGTTGGCGGCCATGTTGATTGCATTGATGTTGGGAATACCGTTGGGGGTGTGGGCTGCCATGAAGCAGGGGACTTGGGTCGATCACGTCATTGTGGGACTGTCTGCTTTGGGTATTTCCATGCCCAGTTTTTTCTCGGCGATGCTTTTTTCATGGTTGTTCGGATTTGTATGGCATGAATATACACAGTTGCCTATGACGGGAAGCTTGTGGGAGTTGGATGAGCTCGGTGAGCATAAGATTTGGGTTTGGAGCAATATGATATTACCGGCTTTGGCGTTGGGCATCCGTCCGTTGGCAGTATTTATTCAACTCACAAGAAATACCATGGTTGAGATGCTTGCCCAAGATTTTGTACGCACGGCCAAAGCGAAGGGATTATCGCAATGGCAGGCTACCTTAAAACACGCATTGCCGAATGCATTGAATCCGTTAATTACCAGTGTTGGCGGGTGGTTCAGTAGTTTATTGGCCGGTTCTTTTTTTACGGAATATATTTTTCAGTGGCGCGGATTAGGGAAAGTAACCATCGAGGCACTGCAGCAATCCGATTTTCCGGTGGTCATGGGGGCGGTGTTATTCACAGCTTGTGTGTTTTTCATTTTGCACACAATTACAGAATGGTTGTATGTTTGGATAGATCCTCGTGTACGCTATGAATAAACTCTACTTAGTTGGTTTGCCAGCCTCCGGAAAAACGACCACTGCACAGTGGCTTGCCCAAAAGTTGGGATGGGCTTTTTTGGATTTGGATGCGTATATCGAAGCCAAGGTAGGAATGAGCATTGCCGAAATGTTTCTGACCATGGGAGAAGAATCATTCCGCGAATTGGAGTCACAATGTCTCAGGGAAACCGCCTCGATGAACAATACTGTTATTGGCTGTGGTGGAGGTACGGCGGCTTTTCACAATAACATGGATTGGATGAAAGCACAGGGATTAACTGTGTTTTTGAATACTTCTTTTGATGTTTTGGTGCAGCGAATTGCGGAAAACAAGTCACAGCGCCCACTGTTTCAGGGTTGTAAAAAGGATGAAATCTTGTCAAAACTCACAGAAATCGCGGAAAAGCGCCGTGTTTACTACAGTTCCGCCAAAATTATTTGGAATAAAAGCGAGCCTGGAGATTTTTTGTATCGTGCTGTAAATCAATTGGTTAGTCTGTGAGGTCTTTTCCTTTTTTTCAAATTGTTAATTTCTCGTGTAAAAGTTCATGAGGCTAGTGGAAATGCAGTACTTGACAAACTAAATCCCTTGTTTACTTTTGGAACACTAACAAAAACTAAATTTATAATCATGAACAAATCAGATTTAATTGGAAGAATTGCTAGCGATGCTGGCATCACCAAAGCTCAAGCTGCTTCTGCATTGAACAGCTTCACCACCGCTACTGCTGAAGCCTTGAAAAAAGGTGACAAAGTGATTTTGGTAGGTTTCGGAACTTTTTCAGTAAGCGAGCGCAATGCACGTACTGGCCGCAACCCACAGACTGGTGCTGAAATCAAAATTGCTGCAAAGAAAGTAGCAAAATTCAAAGCAGGTGCTGAATTGAACGCTGGTATCTAATACTACTTTCAACAAAACCTTTTGAAACCCCGCCTTGGCGGGGTTTTTTTATGTCCATTCAATGTTGCCTACCTTTGCTCTATGCATTCGTTTGCCCGACAGACATTTTTAGAGAACATGGCGCAAACCAGTCCCAATCCACTGGCCTTGCATGTGATCCGCGCGGAAGGGAATTATCTGTTTGATGTAGATGGAAATAAGTATCTGGATTTGATTGCGGGGATTTCGGTTTGTAACATCGGTCACCAACATCCCGAGGTGGTTCGTGCCGTTCAATCCCAAGCTGCAGAATTTATGCACGTGATGGTGTATGGTGAAACGGTTCAAACGCCGCAATCCCACTATGCCAGAGAACTAATTCAATGTTTACCGCAGTCATTGAATTGTTGTTATTTCGTAAACTCCGGTGCCGAAGCCATTGATGGCGCCATGAAATTGGCCAAACGTGTAACCGGAAAAATGGATTTTGTCGCTCTAACGGATGCCTACCATGGAAGTACGCAAGGACCGCTCAGTTTGATGAGCAACGAATACTACAGTCAGGCCTACCGTCCTTTGCTACCGTCGGTACATTTTATCAACCAAAATGATATCGATTCCATTGAACACCTGCCCTGGGAGCAAATCGCTGGTGTGGTTGTAGAGGTGGTTCAAGCAGAGCGTGGGGATCAACTATCCACGGTTGCCTTTTTACAAGCGCTCCGAAAAAAATGCGATGACCATTGTTGTCTTTTGATTTTTGACGAGATTCAAACAGGTTTTGGGAGAACAGGGACCTTATTCGCCTTTGAACAAACCGGTGTGGTTCCAGATGTCTTGGTTTTGGGTAAAGCGCTGGGCGGAGGAATGCCTATGGGTGCCTTTGTCGCTGATCGGGCCTTAATGTGGACCCTGTCCAATCAACCCGTACTTGGACATATTACCACCTTCGGGGGACATCCAGTGGTTGCCGCCGCTGGCTCTGCCGCACTGTCGGTGTTGAAATCCGAAAATCTCATTGCTTCCGTCTTTTCCAAGGAACAATTGTTTAGAGATCGCCTGAAACATCCGAGAATCAAAGCCATCCACGGCAAGGGATTGATGTTGGCCGTGGAATTGGAAAACTTTGATTCTGTGCAACTTTGTATTCAAAAGATGTTAAACAAAGGGCTCTTTTCAGACTGGTTCCTCTTTGCCCCTCATTGTCTTCGATTGTCGCCCCCGCTAACCATTACCATCGCTGAAATTGAAGAAGCTTGCCGCAAGATTGTAGAAGCATTGCAAGAAAATTGAACATTTTTTGGGGGCAAAAGACATTATATTTGTATGTAAGTTGTTGTTTTTGCGAAAATTGCAACTAAAACTCAAGCGCATGAGAATATCGCAACCGAAATTTGGTATCCTATTATCCATGCCAATCATTTTTTTGATGGGTTTTTCTTCTTGTGAGCGTATTAATCCGAATAACAGCCCCCGAGAGGAAGTGGCAGGTGATTTGGCTTTGGTAACTACAGAGTTGGGTTCAATTCTTGAATATTTCGATGAGGCAGCAGACCAAACCACGGGCAAGGGCGCCCCAATGTATTTTAAGACCCAAAATTTCAGCAAGGAAACCAAGATTATGGTGCTCGATTCCAGTTACTACGATGGTGATGGCGTTGAGTTCCTGATTGATTTTGGTCCAACAGTCACCCCATTAAAACCAGCCCAGAAATGTCTCGACGGCAGGTTTCGGGGTGGGGTAGTTAAAGTGGTACTTGAAACCCATTACATTGAGAATACCTCCAGGTCACATATATCAATCAACAACGACCGCGGTTTCGTGGTAGGTACGGAGAGTAAGTTTTTGGTTGTTAATCAGTTGGAGGTGGACGTAGAACGGAAATTGCGCGAGTTGTTAAATTTTGAGGTCAAAAACCTAGAAATAGATAACAAGTCCTTGGAATTTGACGGAGTTCTTTCCATGGAGAAAATTACTGGCATCAACACCCCGGGCGTATTTGGTGATCATTACCTTTTAACCGGAAATGGCACTGCGGAGCTGGGTGATGAGGAGTTCAAATGGGACATTGGTGCCCCGCTGAAGAAAAAAGTTGAACCTGGCTGTGGTATGATACCCGTGCAAGGGCTGTTGAATTTTACGGTTGAAAAGTCTTCCAAGAACATTACCAACAGCAAAATTGTGGTTGATTTCGATCCTTTTGAGAACGAGTCTTGCGACAGAATTGTCCGTATATTTTCTGCAGGTAAACAAACCGATATCGTGTTGGAGTGATGCTAGTCCTTCAACGGTTGCTCTGGGGGAGGAATGAATTGTAAATTTCCCTGTCGCTTTTCGAACCAGGCATGTTGATGGCCGTTGGTAATCCACACGTACCTACTGTCTAATTTATTGTTATATGTGGCTGCTTGTATCAGCGTTTCCCGTGTGATTTTTACTTCAGGTG
>JBANFU010000221.1:0-9805 GCA_037975865.1 Bacteroidota bacterium | reverse complement strand
AACTACAAGTTTTTGTCGTCTTCTAAAAATGACCAATGTCATAAACTTGCAATCCCAAAAGGGAAAGATTACATTTGAGTTATGGACATTTTGAATCGATGGCAAAAGCTTTTGATTTTACCGTTATTGGTATTCTCTACTTCAGGATGTACAACTACTGAAAATATTGAATTAAACAATAATCTACCCCCAAAATACCGGGGGGTTTCTACAATTCGAATTGAAAATTACGTACAGCGTTTGTTTATTGATTTGATTGGAAGAGAAGCTACAGATAATGAACGCACTGCCTTTACTTTAGATTTAAAGAAAGCCGAACTACATGATAGTTGCCGAATACGATTGGTCAATCTTTTGTTATTTGATACGACTTATCGCGTTGGTGACTCCTCTTACCGCCATGCTTTCGCTCAGCGTATTTACAACCTCTCCAAAGCGAGATTCTTAGAAGGTGCATCAGATCCGGAAATTGCACAATTTATTGGTAACCTAAACTTCGCCATAACCATTTCGAGATTAAACGGTGACTCAATTGGTGTCTATCGGTTCATTGATTTAAGAAAGAAATACGTTAATGTATTAAGTAGCAGGCAAGCCTTAAAATCCAATAGTAAAGATTACAGATTCATGTGTGCCGCCATGATGAATAATTCTATTTATGATGGTATTAATATGAATAGTTTCAATTACGTAAACGCAGTTTTTGACAATTGTCTTTTAAGAAAACCAACAAAAGATGAATTTGAAAGAGCTTACGCTATTATTGAGAAAAATATTCCAAAACACTTATTTCAGGCAGTTTCTTCAAACAAAGATGAATTTTGTGACGCTGTCGTAAATTCAGATGCGTTTCACGAAGCACAAATCAGATGGTTTTATTACTTACTTGTTCAACGTGAGCCAACGACTGCAGAGGTTAGCAATCTCTTCCAAACATTTTACCAAAATCATATGGTCGAAACCATTATCCGTTCAATTGTAATAACTGATGAATATGCTCAGTTTTAAAGGCACCAAATACACGAATTACCTGTTGGTTTTCATTTTGAATTTATCAATCGGTTGTACAAAGGAAAGAATAATAAATTACGGAGTTCAAACAACTTCTGTTGTTGAGGATAAAAGCAAAAAAACAAAAGAAAAAAACGATGCCGAATTCGTATCAATCTTATACACAAACCTATACCAAACAGCAATTTCACCAAATCAATTATACAAAACGCAAAATGTAATCTATTCTATTGGAGATCAAGATGTTGCACACGAAATGCTTTTGAGCAACTATTTTAACACCTCAGGGATTACAATCCCATCAAATAATGAAATGAAAACAAGTATAGATGATTTTATCGTGAATACATATAAAAGGTTCTATTTGCGTTATCCCAGCGAAGGAGAAAAAGCGTTTTTCAAGCAATATATTAGCAACAATACAAACGTCACTGTGGAAATGGTTTACACAGCCTTTGCTTGTAGCGAGGAATATCAATATTATTAATGAGGAGACATGAACAGAAAGAGTTTTATCACAAAATCAGGCGTTGCTTTGGGTGGTGGATTGCTTGCCCCCTATATATTGCCGTCGGGTCGCTTGTTCGCCAAAACAGGTAGCGTAAAGGCTGACCATGTCGTTTTGGTTATGTTTGCCGGTGGCGTTAGACAACAAGAAAGTGTTTTAGGTCGTTATCTAGAAGACAGTCAGGGTGTTTCAGGTGCGGCGGGTAATATCATGCCCAATCTTTTTGAAGGCAACGCGCCAGTGAAAAAAATCGCCTATGGTACGAGTGTGGCCGGCAAGCCCAATGGTTCAGAGCCTATTCCCAAGTTGCTCACTCAGTCGATGGAGAAATCCGGCTTGCTTTTTCCAGAAATGAAAGCTCAAAGCGCGGGTCATTATGTGGGATTAAATACCTTGCTTACAGGAAATCCGGGCACCAATCAGGGTTTGAAGGTTAGACCTGCCTACCCTACTATTTTTGAATATCTGAGAAAGCATGCTGGCTTCAAGGCCACTGACACTTGGTTTATTGGTAATGGAATAGGCAATTCAACCCCTCTGTTAAATTCAAGTAATCACAAAGATTATGGCTTGGCTTATGGTGGCAACATGTTCGCCGCGCCTGTTACATTTTCTGCCGCTGGAAAGGAAGTGTTGGGCAATTCCAAAACCTACACCAGAACGGATTTGGAGCCTATGTATTTCATGAAGAATTTCTTGGATCAGAGTTTCGCTTTGACCAAAGATCAGATTAGTAGTGTGAGCAATACAGATGAGGAAAAGACCCAAATCAAAGATTTTATCAAAAGTGTATTTGCCAAACAGCAATCAGGTCAATTGGCGATGCCACCGGTCACAGACTCTGGCGATGCATTAAATATGATGTACGCGGCAGAAGTACTCAAAGAATTCAAGCCCAAAATGTTGGCTGTCAATATTTCTGGTGTTGACTCTTGCCACTCGAATTTTACAGGGTACTTGCAAAGTTTGCATCGCGCAGACCACATCACAGGTTGGCTGTGGCAACACATCCAAAATAACATTCCTGAAATGGCTGGCAATACCGTTTTTATTGTAGCGCCAGAATGTGGTCGAAACCTTAATCCCAACCCCATTTTAGATCAAAATGATTGGGTTGCTTATGATCATAGCGATGCCAACGCGTTGCGTGTTTGGAGTTTGATGTTGGGCAAAGGTGTGCCAAATATTCGCGTTGGTGGTGAAGCCCAACCGGTGGGAAGACTAACAGACATAGTGCCTACAATTGCGGATGTTTTCGGTGTACTTGATGATGTGAATAATGCGGGTTTGATTGATCCATTGGCTAGGAGTTTATACCAACGAATTTAAATTTTGATGAATAAGCTGAGAATTTTGAATTTGTCCAGTCCCCAACTTATGGTTTTATTGGGCTTGTTTTTGTTTTCGTCATGCGAGTCGGACGGACCGACAATCAAAAACCCCTTTCCCAATGGAAAGGACACACAAACCACAAAGAAAGATACTTGGAATTATCGAACCATTCAAGGATTACATGCCGGTCTGTTTAAGCCAACTTGTGCCAATAGTGGCTGTCACGATGGCAATTTCGAGCCTGACTTTAGAACCGTTGAAAGCAGTTACTACTCCTTGGTGAATCAGCCTATTATCAAACCTGATCTTGCCGGAAAATTTGGATTTAGGGTAGTTCCTTTTTCGTCATCCACGAGTATGCTTGCCCACCGAATGGTTGTAGATCTCAATGGCAATTCAGGCATTATGCCTTTGTCGTTGGAGTCGAATAGTAATTATCCGATGGAAAAGGATTCTTGGCTGGTTCGACTTAATGATTGGATCGACAATGGTGCGAAGGATTGGGTTGGGCGTACACCGGAAGCTATCGATTTTCCCCCGCAAATCTTGGGTGTTCAATTCCTTGTAAATGGAAGTCCTTTGGCACGTACCGGAAAATATGAATCTGCGCAAATCTTAGCCGGACAATCTCCGGAAATTTGGATTTCTTTGGCCGATGACAATACCCCCATCAACAGTTTGAAAAATGTCACCCTCAACTGGTCTACTGACCCCGCCAATTTTGACAGTACTAAAGAGGTTCCCATGAATGCTGGGCCTAATAAAGACCTCTTGGGCCTACTGAATACAACGACCACCTATTTTTGGAATGCGGTATATGATGGCAGCAAAAATATTGAAAATGATGTGGTTTGGTTTCGAGTTACCGTAAGTGATAGTAAAAATAAAAATTATCGCATCCCGAATTCCAACAGCATGTTTTTGCTTAAAACCTATTTCGCCATAAAGTTTAATTAACATTCCCTATGAGATTGATTTTGTTAATTTTATGTACTTTGACATTCTTGAATTCATGTAAATTTGATGATCAATACTCTGGCAGTCCAACCCCCAGTATATCCAACATCAAACTGAACAAATTGAGTTATCAGCAATTTGCCGATACAGTGGTCATTTCATTTGATTACAAAGACGGCGATGGCGATTTGGGATTTGAGAGTGCTGATTCCCTATCGGTTGAAATTAAAGATGTTCGTTTCAACAAAGCCGATTATTATCACCTTCAGCCACTATCTCCATTGGGTGAGAAAATCAACATTTCTGGAACAATTCGCGTGTCGTTGAAAAACATCTTTTTAATTGGCGGTGGCAGTACGGAAAGTACACAATTCCAGGTCAGAATAAAGGACCGAGCGCAACATTGGAGTAATTTGTTGGTTTCCAAATCAATCAGTATTAACAAATAAAGAAATTGTTGAGGTTATTCAAGGATTGGACCATGATTTTGCTGTGCTTCGTACACAGTGATATCGCTTTGGGACAAACTACAATTACCCAACAAACAGGCCGATACAGAATTTGCAAAGGCTACGTGACTGACTCGGACAAAGCGCTCAACAAATCAGATTACGACCACAATGAAAACAGTACACTGACATTGTCGGTTCCTGGGGCTAAATCTATCTCATTACAATTTTCAAGTTTTTGTACCGAGAAAGACAATGATGTTCTAAGGATTTTTGACGGCAAAGACACATTCGCAAGTCTTCTGGGTAGTTGGAGTGGTAATGTGGGGCCCGGCACTGTCACGTCTACGGATAGTTTCATCACCCTTCATTTCAAATCAGACAAAAGCATTGCCTGTTCAGGATGGAAAGCGACTGTAGTTGTAAAAACCAATAAACCAACCCCTTTGAAATTCCTACAAAGTACCGCGGGGATATCATTGCCCAATTGCAAGGATTCCATTTTGAAATTGGCTACAGACTTTGCCGTTCCATGCGATTCCGTGAATTTGACAAACACCAGTATCTCCGGTCCCAAGTCGATCAAATTGGGGAAAATTAAGGCGCTGAATTGTTTAAATGGGTATTCAAGTTTGTTTGAGATAACAATCTCAGGAGGAATAAACCTCAATGGAAACTACAAAATAACGCATTCACATGGGTACCGAGACTTTTGCGATAGTGTTTATCGAATTCAATCTACTTATAATTTTTCCATTGCAAACTGTCCCATCCTAGCAGAACTCACCAGCTCGAAAGACACGATTTGTAAAGGAGACTGCATTAAGCTCACCTTAAAAACTTCGGGGGGCGACTCAACCAAATACAAGTACACCTGGTCTCCTAGCGCCCTATCGGGCAAAGGTCCGTTCAATCAGTGTTTAAATGCCAATCGTACCTATACGATAAAGGTTGATGATGGCAGTTCCATTCCCGGATACGACACCCTGTCTATTGTCGTGTTAGATCCCCCAAAAGCCCAGCAAGACACGACGGTTTGTTACTACAATCCCAATTTTTTTCTGCGCGCCACTCCATCGGGCGGTACGTGGAAAGGCAATGGAATCGTCAACGGCAAGACCGGAGAATTTAAACCCAATGCTGTTTGGGGTACTGTGAAAGTTTGGTATCAAATAGGAAGTTGTGCCGACACAGTATTGGTTACTGTTACCGCACCTTACAATTACGAGAATGTATTTTGTCCGAGCAAAAACAGCTACTCTCTTTACTGGTATGGTCCTGCAGGCGGGGTATGGACAGGGCCAAAAACCACGTCAACGGGTTTGTTTACTCCAGATACATCAGGTACATATGTATTGACCTACACTTGGAAGGGATGTATATCGAAGAAAACCGTTTTCGTTCAGGCGATTCAAGTAAAGCAATTCGATACCGTCTGTGAATCCAGTACATCGGCAACATTGACATTTTCTCCGAAAGGATTGTATCCTAATTATTTTGTTGGGCTCACAAATTACTATTACGGCACCTACAATCCATCAGCGATGGGCGGGCCCAAAAATTACAATATCATTTTTGCAGCCCAAGGGGGATGTAGAGATACCACAGTGTTAACGGTGTTGCCGAGTGATGCTGGATTGAATGATACGTTTTGTCCGACCGCTGGCACACAAATGCTGAAACCGTTTAGGCCGAATACCAATTATTCATGGACAGGCAAAGGAATCAATGGGACGGGCAATATGTATAGTCCTGACTGGTGGACATCCAAATCAAAGTCCAATGTAGACACACTCACGCTCTCCACTCAGAAATGTGCGGATAAAAAATATGTATGGATTACACCCGTTCAAATTTTACAGCCTGACACCCTTGAATTTTGCCTGGAAGACACTTTTACCACTTTTGCTTCCAAAGGCGTTAAAGTATCGGTTCCGGGTGGAGTGTGGATTGGAAATCTTGCAGTTAAGAAGAATGGCTTCGACCCTAGGATTTCCGGTGTTGGCCTGTTCAAAGTAAGGTATTTGAACAAAGGTTGTGAAGATACGTTTGTAGTTAGAGTCAATCCTAAGCCAATCATTCAATTAGATACCTCTATATGTATCAACATCAATAGTTTAAATTTGTACAAAAAAGATACTAAGGGTCAATTTTGGGGTGCTGGAATTACGCAATCTAGCGGATTGTTTTCCCCAAAAATTGCCGGCGTGGGTAAGCATTTGATTCAATATAAATCTTCACTTGGATGCTCCAATAATTTGTACATTAGGGTGGATACCGCGTCGCAAATCAATTTTACTTATCCGCAGTTTTTGTGCTTCAAAGACTCATTGTTTGCATTGAAAGCGATACCAAGTTCTGGAAATTGGTTGGGGATTGGCGTGATCGATTCTTTTTTCAATCCCAGAACAGCGAAACAAGGCGTTCACAAAATCCAATACTCAGTTCAAACTGGGGCCTGTCTTTCCCGAGATTCCCTTGCAATAACGGTAATTGCCCCTTTAAATCTTATTGTATCGCCCAAAAGCGATAGTGTGTGCTTTGGTAAGATATTAACTTTTGAAGCCACGACATCAGGTGGATTGGTAGGCAAACACGATTTGCGATGGTCTCATGGACAAACGGGGAATAAAACTTTTTACATCGCCAATCAAAGCAGTTTGCTTGTTTGCAAGGTTTCTGACGGCTGTTCTGACGATGCGTTAGATACCGCAAAAATTCACGTCCACCCCCGGGTTTGGGCTGTATCATCCGTCAGCGATACGGTTTGTAGAGGATTAAAAGGCTGGGCCAAAATCACTTTGGGTAATGGACATCCGGTGAGGAATCTTTGGTCCCACGATGCATCCTACAACAAAGATACCTTGTGGGCCTTTGCTGACAACTCGTATAGAGTCACGATGGTAGATGAAATTACGGGTTGCACCGGTGATACCAGCATTGAAATTCCGGGTTATAAGGCCATTCAAGCGGCATTTTCAGTGCAGAAACAAACTCAGGACGACTGTTTAAGCCCATTGGACGTGTCGGCCACATTTTTCAATCAATGCTCGGGTGGTACCCGTGGCACATGGTTCTGGGGCGATGGAACTTCCACGGCTTTCTCTCCTACTTTGAATCCGGTTCATACTTTTGATGGTCGATTAGAAAGTTACAAGATTGTGCTAGCCATTTCCAATGACGGCGGCTGTTCAGATACCGCAATAAAAGAAATCTGTTATCACGATACTGTGATCCTCTATCTCCCCAACGTATTTACTCCCAACGGTGATGGGTTAAATGACAATTACCAACCTGCCATTTATGGTGCAACTGAATATCGTTTGATGATTTTTAATCGTTGGGGTGAGTTGGTTTTTCAGTCAACGGATGCCAAATCGGTTTGGGATGGTAAATGTCGCGACAAGGATGCACCAGAGGGAGTTTATGCTGTGGTTATTCAATACAAGGGACAACGACAGTCAAAAAGATTCTCGAGAAGTTCTGTCACATTGATGCGTCCCAAGTCACCATAATTAACGAAATTCGTCGCATGTTCAGCGTGAATTGGGTATATGGTATGTGGGCCGAAGAATTCCGCTGCAAGTTGATTGGCGGGATTTTTAAGGGAGCCATCAGCTTTGACAAAGACACCCTATTCCTTCAATTCGGTGATAACAAAAGAAATAATTTCACAATTGAGTGCAAGTTTATTGATGGTCACCTCTTGTTATTGCCCAGTGATAAGGAATTCGACCGGAGCGATTCCAAAAAAGGCATTATTCAATTCAAGGAAGTTGAGAATTACACAGTAAATCAAATTTATTATGATCCTTTTGATCGCTGGATTTGCATCGATTTCAGTCATGACTTTCAACTTTGGATGAAGGGATTCGGCAAATTTGGAAACCTGCTTCTTCGACAAAAGGGGGAATCTGAAACCCATTCCATATTTCGTTTATCGCTAAAATCAGATTGGGAATTCCAATACCCAAACTTTGAACTTCACGCTGAGACCAAATCGGATGCCCCTGATGTAAAATCAGGACAAGAATGGCTAGCTTGGGGATTGTCTGAAAAGCCGAACCAGTTATCTAGTTTGGTGGACGCTCAGTTGAATTTTTTAAGGGAGCATTACTTTCAAAAAAACAAAGCTCAACTCAAGGAAAATCTCGAGCGGAAAATCAAACACTTGAGAAAAATTCTGAACGAATCGAAAAAAAGACTTTCAGAAATAGGTGAGCGCAGAAGTTACAAGGAGCTTGGCGACCTGATTCTCGCCCATGCGCATGCGCTGAAACCAGGTTTGTCTAAGGCGTTAATCACCGATTATTATACTGATCAACGTATTTGGATTAAGCTCAATCCTGAACTGTCGGCCTCGGACAATGCCAAAAAATATTATGGCAAGGCAAAAAACGAGGTCATTGAACAGAAAAAACTACAGGACCAAATCATCGTTACCGAAAAGAATTTATTTGAATCCGAATTGAAATTGGAGGGCGTACTTCTTGCACAGGATTTCAAAGGATTGAAGTCGTTTCAGAAAACTATGTCGAAAGTCCAAGCGCAATCTGATACGGCACCCTACCGACTATACGAACACCAAGGTTATCAAATTTGGGTAGGTAAAAACAATAAGTCCAACGACCAAATGTTGCGTTTGAGTCAAAAAAATGATCTTTGGTTACATGCAAAAGACGTCGCGGGTTCACACGTCATTATTCGAAAAAAAGGACCGAACTACCCCCAAGCGGTGATTGATTTTGCCGCCAATTTAGCCGCAAAGAATTCCAAAGCAAAAACCCAAAATGTTGTTCCGGTCATTGCCGTGTTGCGAAAATTTGTATCCAAACCCAAAAATGCCGCTCCCGGTGAAGTAAGCCTTCAAAAGGAGGACATCGTTGATGCCTTCCTTGGGTAATTGAAATACCTAAATCAGAGATTAAAGAACCAATCGTTGGTTTTGTTAACAGCGGTATATTGGCCTTTTTCATTGACCAAGACTTGAGCTAGCGCATATTCTGCGTCATGTTCGAAGAACAACCAAGCCTTATTTTCCTGAAGCCATGGCAATATTTGTTTTTTCTCTTCCATGGTAATCAGGGGTTGAACATCATAACCGATGACATAATTCACAGGGACGTGAGCGGCCGCCGGTATCAAATCGGCCATGTACATCAATTTGTAATTGGGCCCGTGTATGATGGGAGCAATCATTCCTAATGTATGTCCATTGAAGACTTTCACCTCCACACAATCCGCTAGCATATCGCCTTCCTCCACAAAATTTAACACACCTAACGCGTTCAATATCAAGTAATTTTCTGGCAAAAAAGAGGGACGTTCTCTGTCGTTCGGATTCAACGCATGTTCCCATTGCGCTTTCGTAACATGATACTTGGCCTTTGGGAACTTCGGAACCAACTGTCCATCCTCTCCCCTTACTACAGCTCCACCGCAGTGATCGAAATGTAAATGCGTGAGCAAAACATCGGTGATATCCGATGAAAGCAACCCCAATTGAGACAAAGAATTGTCCAGGGAATAGTCACCATTCAAATAATAG
>JBANFU010000202.1:0-3157 GCA_037975865.1 Bacteroidota bacterium | reverse complement strand
TGATGTTCGATGGAGATAGTACTTTGACTGCTGCGGGTGTAAAAGCAAGCACCATCAGTGATAATGGTAACTTGTTCCGAAACAATTACATTACAAATACGTCAGCGGCTGCTGCTGCGGGAACTACAAATACGGGCTTGGCTGAGGTTGATTCAAAAAATACTCCTTCAGGCTTGGATGCTTGGTTGAAATTGAGCGGAAATGCCAATATGATAGATAAGGCCAAATACAGCAAGGGGTTGATTTTGGTAGATCCCCAAAACGCTACGGCTCCAGATTTCCGTCCTGTTTCTTCAAATACCGATTTGATTGGTAGCAGTGATTACAGCGCTTCTTTGTTGTCGAAAGTGGGAACTTTTGTAGTATGTGAAAAATTCACATCCAGTCCATCTTCTATCACAATTAAAGCGGGTAGTGATGCCTTGTTTACGGCCACTCACCCTGATTTGGATGCTACTTACGCTTGGCAGATGAACAAGGGTGCCGGTTATGTAAATACAGCCGATGGTGCCAACTTGATTGGTTCTACCAATGATTCATTGACCGTTAAGTCAGTAACCATGTCTAACAACGGCGAAATGTATCGTTGTTTGTCGACCACACGCTGGTGCAAAGACACCACCGCAGGTGCTAAACTGACTACATTGTTCAAAGCTTGTACTTTGATCACAACGCAGCCTTCAAATGCCGCTGTAATGGTGGGTAGTGATGCGAAATTTGGGGTAGTAGTTAACGATACAGCCGCCAAATTTTCATGGGCTTCTGATTTGGATTTGGGTATGCAAAACTTGCCATCAAACGCGAGTAAATACATGGGTGTTAACACCAAAGATTTGACCGTAAAATCAGCTTCTTTGAGAAACCACAACCAACCTTTCAGAGTTATTGCTTATACTGGCGTTTGTATCGATACGTCAAACACGGTAAAAATGACCATCAAAGATTCTTGTATTGCTTACAAGAGCGTAAAAGTAACGGATACATTGTTGGTGCGTTTCTCAGTAAAAGTAAGCAGCTTGGATAAGGGTCAGTTGATTAAGGTTTATCCTAACCCCGCTCAGAACCAATTGACCATTGACAATGGTAATTACACAGATTTCGCCGGATACACTGTGAATGTGTACAACAGTGTAGGCGCTGTGGTTTACACCCAGGCCATCAACCAACAGGTTTATACTGTTGACTTGAAATCATGGACTTCAGTGGGTGTTTACCGAATGGAGTTGATAGATAAATCCGGTGCGAAAATCGCGGTGAAAACGATCGTCTTAAACTAAGACAGTTTGATTATTCACTTAAGGGGCGCCGCAAGGCGCCCTTTTTGTTTTGGCCGAGTTTTCTCGTGGTTTATCGACCAATTGACAAGCGTCAAAATGACACCAACTTTATTGTGTTAACTTTGTTCTATTGTTCTACAACGCATGAAAAAAATCGGAATCGACGCCATCGCTTACAGTGTGCCTGCCAATCAATTGCCAATCAAATCCTTGGCGGTTGCTCGGGGCATTGTGCCAGAGAAACTCAGTGTAGGATTGGGTTTGGAGGCCATGGCTGTGTGTTCGCCGGAAGAGACGGTGGATCGTTTGGCGGCCGATGCGGTGGTGAAGTTGATTCAACAGAACAACATCGATCCAAAGCACATCGGAAAATTGTACCTCGGCACTGAATCGGCCTTGGATGGTGCCAAACCCACCATGACCTACGCATTGAATCATGTAGAGCGCTCGTTGGGACTTGAGGGCAGTTCGGCCTTTAACCATACCGATGTGGTGGATATGACCTTTGCCTGTATTGCTGCGTTTGATGCCATGTTGTTGTGTGCCGATTGGATTCGCAGTGCCCCGGGACAAGGTAGAATGGCCATCATTGTGGGTGCGGATATTGCTAAGTACGATTTACAGTCGAGCGGAGAATATACCCAAGGCGCCGGTGCGGTCGCAATTTTGCTGAAAGAGGATCCCCGCATTCTCATTTTGGGTGAAACGGTGGGTGTTGGTATGAAAAGTGAAGTGGATTTTTACAAGCCGTTGCGCACATTTCAAAAGTTGCAAGCGTTGAAGGATGCAGCGGCCTTGTTGGGTGTGGAACTGTCCGATAACCACCTGGCTGAGAAAATTTCAGAGGCAGAGACGGCAAGGGCGGAAAGCATCGCCAAGAATCCAACCCAACTCAACGTCGATGCCGATCAATCTTTGTGGTCGATCCCCGGTGAAGTGCTTAAAATCAGTCGGACGGAACCCGTGTTTGACGGATATTTTTCCAACGAGTGTTATCGCGCGCGGTTGGAGGAAGCCATTGATCATTACAAATCACAGGTATTGGGTTGGAGTGTGGCTTCATGGACAACTTGGATATTTCATCAACCCTATGCGTATCAGGGTCGGAGGATGGCCGTGCGATTTTGGATGGATGCGATTTTACGTCCTATGATTGAAGCCGGCGAAGGGGCAGATTTGGGTTCGATGGGACTTTCGGATTTGCAGGGGTTGACTTGGTCTGACATCTGTGAGAATGCCGATTGGGAAAAAACCATCGCCAAAAGTGCTGCCTATAAATCTTTCGTGGCCGCGGTGATTGCACCTGGCGAACGTGCTTCGGCCCAGCTGGGGAATTTATATACGGGTTCAGTGCTGATGAGTTTACTGTCGGTGTTGGCCGATGCCCATGAGCGGGGTTTGGTTTTGGGTGGTAAAACCGCTGGATTTTTTGCTTACGGCAGTGGTAGCAAGGGCAAGGTGGTGGAAGGTGTTTTTGTGGAAGGGTGTGAAAAGAGTGTCGCTGCTGTGTCGCTTTTTGGTGACCTCGCTTCGCGAAAGGTTATCGATTTCGAGACCTACGTGCGTTGGCACGCCTAGGGGAACACGGTTTAAACGAGTTGGTTTGACCTTGGCCCTGCTTTGGCAAATGGTTATTTGAACGATACTGTTACCTCGCCCAATGAAGCCACGGTGGCGTATGCTGTTTGGTTGGCTTGAATGAATTCTGCGTTGGTAGCGGCGCCAGCCATGATGTACATGCCTTTTTTGATGGGTTCGCCGTATTGGGTAGCCAAACGCGTAGCCGCGGCCAAACTGCGCCAGGGGTTATTCATGATGTCGTTGGAGGAGCCTTGTGCCACGGTGTTTTCATCGATACGGAGCGACATTGAAAGGTCGTT
>JBANFU010000200.1:0-6289 GCA_037975865.1 Bacteroidota bacterium | reverse complement strand
TTTGAAGTATTTCGAAAAATTCGGTATCGATAAATATGTGATGCGATTCTCTAAGCACAACCCCGAAAAGTTGGGTCAGAAATACATCGACATGCCGGAGCTGTGGGAGAAGACAGAGAATATGGTGCGCAAAGTGTTGCAAAGCATGGGCGTGAGCTATGTGGAGGTAGAAGATGAAGCCGCTTTCTATGGTCCCAAGATTGACATTCAAGTTTGGAGTGCCATCGGTAGAGAGTTTACGTTGGCAACCAACCAAGTAGATTTTGCACAAGCCGAGCGTTTCGACTTGAGTTATATCAGCGAGAAAAACGAGAAGGAGAGACCCATCATCATCCACCGAGCACCCTTGAGTACGCATGAGCGCTTCATTGGGTTCTTGTTGGAGCATTATGCGGGCAACTTCCCAACCTGGTTGGCCCCCAAACAAGTGGTGGTGTTGCCAATTAGCGATAAATACATAGAATACGCTGAAACTGTTGTTAATTTCTTAAAAAAGCACGATATTCGCGCCTCCTTGGACACTCGGGCCGAGAAAGCGGGTAAGAAAATCCGTGACGCCGAAATCGCCAAAATCCCTTACATGTTGATTGTAGGAGAGAAGGAAGCCAACGAACAACAAGTATCTGTTCGGAAGCACGGCGGTCTCGATTTGGGTGCAATGGGAATTCAGCAATTGGCTGATATATTGATAGATGAAACCAGGATATAGTAGAAAACCGTTCGTTAAAAAGGAAGCTCTTCACAAGATCAATGAGCTCATTACTGCCCCCATGGTGCGGGTGGTAGGAGAGTACATGCCTGTGGATGTGTATCCAACCGCCAAAGCCTTGGAGGTTGCTTATGAATTGGGTTTCGACCTGGTAGAAATTTCTCCCAACGCCGATCCTCCAGTATGTAAAATTGTAGACTACAAGAAATTCTTGTACGAGCAAAAGAAAAAACAGAAGGAAATCAAAGCGAATGCGGTGAAGCAGGAAATCAAAGAAATTCGTTTCGGACCAAACACCGACGAGCATGATGTTGATTTCAAAATCAAGCATTCTAAACATTTCTTGGAGCAAGGTCACAAGGTTAGAGCCTATGTGTTCTTCCGCGGTAGAAGTATCATCTACAAACAGCGTGGTATTGATTTGTTGATGGGGTATGCCAATGTCTTGATCGACGAAGGATATGCCAAATTGGAATCAGAGCCCAAAGAAGAAGGAAAAAAGGTGGCCATCATGCTGGCACCAAAAGTGAAAAAATAAGTTAGACAAATAAAGAATTCAGGATATGCCTAAAATGAAAACCAATTCCAGCGCCAAGAAAAGGTTCACAGTAACCGGTACTGGAAAAGTAAAGAGAGCGAAAGCATTCAAAAATCACATTTTGACCAAGAAATCAACCAAGCGCAAGCGCGCTTTGGGTAACGATGCCATAGTGGATGAAACCAACATGAGCAACGTTAAATTCATGCTTCGCCTCGGAAAATAAACCATTAAATAACCTGGCCGGAGCACAAAAGCGCTTTTGCAATAGATTGCCGCTCAAGCCATTAAACTAAAATACTATGCCAAGATCAGTCAACCACGTTGCGAGTAAAGCTCGCCGCAAAAAGACCCTCAAACTCGCCAAAGGTTACTTTGGTCGTCGTAAAAACGTTTGGACCGTTGCCAAGAACGCCGTAGAAAAAGGTTTAACCTATGCCTACCGCGATCGTCGCGCGAAAAAACGCGAATTCCGCTCTTTGTGGATCGTTCGTATCAATGCCGCTTGTCGTTTGCACGGAGTTAGCTACAGCCAATTCATGGGTAAATTGAACACAAGCTCATTGGAAATCAACCGTAAGGTTCTGGCCGACCTCGCCATGAATGATCCTGCTGGCTTCAAAGCCATCTTCGATCAAATCATGAACGGTTAATCCCTCCTGAATTTGAAATCAAAAAGCCCCTCTGTCGAGGGGCTTTTTTTGTGCCCAATCCGCAGTAAATCCTGTGTTTGCCCCCATGTACAAAACCCACTTCGTACCGCTTCAACAGGCCGTGACCAAAAAGTAGCAAAGGATTATTTTCTATCCCACAGGGAATAGGTGCGGATGTTTCCTCTCGACTGGAAATTAATGGCCAACACATCGGAGAAGGTCACGCGTGACATGACTTTTTGTACCAAATTGTACTGGTATTCTACCTCGTTGTTTAAACCCACACGCTGAATTTCGGATATGGGCTGTTGACCGTCGCTCGCCGCCAGCGCATACTCGTTGCATTCGGCCAGCAAAATGGGTTTTTCATGCACGCCTGCGGCGTTCTTCGTTAAAAACTTTACGGAGTTTTTGGTGCCCGGCAATCGCTCAGTGACCAAATTGCCCTGTAAATACATGTCCTCCCCACTGAAAGGGGATCGCACCGGTTTGATTCGGATGTATTCGCCATCCTCGCGGATTGAATCATCGCTCAGTTCAAACAAATACATCATATCCTCCATGGCCAGCCTGCGCATCAATTTTTCACTGTTGAGTTTTAAACGCTGCACTTCAAACTCCTCTGGGGTAATGACTTTATTTTGCACTTGGGTAGAGAGCGACGACATGATGGCATCGCGGTGTAGTTTCCAGTTGGTTAATTCTTCCACGGCGCCGCGCTCACTGAAACGGATTTCAAAAGGCAATAACTGCAGCCCGTTGGCCTTGGGCCAAGCCTTGGTGCCGTATTCATCGGCGTAATATCCCATTTTGAATAATCGCTCGCCCTCCATGGCCGTGAATACCAAATAACAAGTGTCGAGTTTGATGTCCAAAAAGTAATCGTTCTCGTTGGTGATGTATTCCTGGGTAATCAATTGATAGACAAACCTGCGATCCTTTACCAAATTAGAAACAGGGTAGAGGGTGTCGGGCTTCAGTCCATCTGCCGTCAGCGCGGGGTTGATTTTTGGCGTTGTGGGTGATGAAGGTTTGATTTGTGCGCTCACCGAGGGTGCTGTTGCCGGTTTGGATGATGGTTTGGGTGCAGGTTTGGTCTGTGGCTTCGCTACCGCCGTAGTCGCTGGCTTATTGGCTGGTTTGGTTGTACTTGTGTTGACCGGCTTCGGCTGAGGTTTTGCGACGGGTTTTGATTGTGCAGAAGCCAACGGAATTCCCGCAATCATTATGGCAATTGCGGTGAGTAGGGAATACATGGAATTTTTGTTTGGCTGCATGGTTGTCAAGACGAACGAATATCGCAAATCGTTTGCCAAAGTTCGCGATTTCCATCAATCCAGACGCGCGATTGTGCTAAAACATAAAAAGGGATGCCAAGGCATCCCTTTTTGCTGTGATAAACATATCACCCTCTAAACGATTTCTAATCTTTCGGATCCTGAAATCCCCATTACGCCCCTTCGAAAATCAATTCCGAGCCCGCCAAATCGATGTGCACCTTGCCTTGGTTCGACAGTTTGCCCATCAAAATCTGTTTGCTTAACTCGTCCAAAATGCGCTTCTGTAATACGCGTTTCAACGGTCTGGCCCCAAACTGAGGATCGTAGCCCAACTGTGATAACCAGTCCACGGCGTCCCTACTTACGGTCAATTCAATGCCGTTCTCCTTCAATCGAGAAACAATCATCTGAATCTGTAACCCCACAATTTGATGAATCTCGTCTCTGCCTAAGGGCTCAAACATCACCACCTCATCAATCCGGTTCAAGAATTCAGGTCGGATGCTGCGTTTCAATAACTCAAATACATCGCTCTTGGCTCCGGCAACAATCGCATCGCGATCGCCCGTCTCAATGTGCTCGAAGCGCTCGCGAATCAATTCAGAACCCAAATTGCTCGTCATGATGATGATGGTATTGCGGAAATTGGCTGTCCGACCTTTGTTATCGGTCAACCGACCGTCGTCCAATACCTGCAACAGAATATTGAATACATCGGGGTGCGCCTTTTCGATTTCATCCAACAACACCACACTGTAGGGTTTCCGACGAATGGCTTCCGTTAACTGTCCGCCCTCATCATAGCCCACGTAGCCCGGAGGGGCACCAACCAGCCGACTTACCGTATGCTTTTCTTGGTATTCGCTCATGTCGATCCTTACCATCGCCTGGTCCGTGTTGAATAAAAATTCCGCCAATGCCTTGGCTACCTCGGTTTTACCCACACCGGTAGTTCCCAAGAATATGAAGCTCCCTATCGGTTTTTTCGGGTCTTGCAGTCCAGCCCGGCTTCTGCGTATCGCGTTGGATAGGGCGGAGATGGCTTCTTCCTGACCCACCACGCGCTTGTGCAGTTCTTGTTCCAGGGTGAGCAATTTCTCCCGTTCGCTTTGCAGCATGCGATTTACGGGGATACCGGTCCAGCGACTCACAACCTCCGCGATGTCCTCCGCGTCCACTTCTTGTTTTACCATCAGATGTCCACTGCGCGCATCACCCAGTTTCAAACTCAACGAGAACAAATCTTCTTCATTCTTTTTGATGAGTCCGTAACGGATTTCGGCAACGCGACCGTAGTTTCCATCGCGCTCTGCTTGATCTGCCTCAATTTTCAGTGCTTCGATAGCGGCTTTTTTCTGTTGGATTTGCGACAATACTCCTTTTTCGTTTTCCCATTGCGCATTGAGGGCATTGCGTTTTTCGCTCAAGTTGGCAATTTCTTCATTGAGTTTGGTCAATTTCGCGGTGTCGCTTTCCCGTTTGATGGCTTCCCGTTCGATTTCCAACTGCATGATTTTGCGGTTCATTTCGTCGAGTTCCTCGGGCACAGAGTCCATTTCCAGTCTCAACTTCGATGCGGCCTCATCCAATAGGTCGATGGCTTTGTCGGGCAGAAAACGATCGTTGATATAGCGCTGGCTCATTTCCACGGCAGAAATGATGGCTTCGTCTTTGATACGCACCTTGTGATGCACTTCGTAACGTTCTTTCAATCCGCGCAAAATGGAGATAGCTTCCTGCGTGTCGGGTTCTTCCACCATCACCTTTTGGAAACGGCGTTCCAAGGCTTTGTCGGCCTCAATGTACTTTTGATATTCCGCCAGGGTGGTGGCACCAATGGCGCGCAGCTCACCTCTCGCCAAGGCGGGTTTCAAGATGTTGGCCGCATCCATGGCCCCTTCGCTTCTTCCGGCTCCAACGAGGGTGTGGATCTCGTCAATGAATAACACCACTTCGCCAGCGGCGCCAATCACTTCTTTCACGACCGCTTTGAGGCGTTCCTCAAATTCCCCTTTGTATTTGGCTCCGGCAACCAACGCGCCCAAGTCTAAGCTGTAAATGACTTTTGATTTTAAGTTCTCCGGCACGTCGCCCCGGATAATGCGCATGGCCAATCCCTCTGCGATCGCTGTTTTACCCACGCCGGGTTCGCCAATCAATACAGGGTTGTTTTTGGTTCGGCGCGATAGGATTTGCAAAACGCGACGGATTTCTTCGTCTCGGCCAATCACCGGATCCAATTTGCCCTCCCTGGCCATTTGGTTGAGGTTGAGCGCGAACTTTTTCAATGAATTGAATTGGTTTTCATCGGTCTGAGAACTCACCCGGTTTCCTCCGCGCAGCGCTTGGATGGCTTTGATGAGGTCATTGCGCTTGAATCCCGCATCTTTCAAAATATTGGCCGCGCCGTCTTTGCCATCGAGAATCCCCACCAACAAATGTTCGTTGGTAATGAATTCATCTTTCATTTCAGCCATGGCTTTTTCCGCTGCCACGGTTACTGCATTCAATGGTTGGGATAAATATACTTGTCCGCCCTCTACCTTGGGTAACGACTGTAAACTGGCCTGCGCAGCTTGTTCGATGCGCGATAAATTCGCTCCCAACTTGCCGGCTATAAACTGCAAGGTTTCCTCGTCCTCCGATATCATGGCCAACAGCAAATGCGTGGGTTCCATCGCTTGATGCTTGTTTGCGATGGCCAACTGTTGCGCCTTTGACAACGTGTCCTGTGCTTTGATGGTAAATTGTTGTAAATTCATGATGCTAGCAAGCGCTCAAAAGGGATTCCAATGCGTAAAATGTGAAAATTCGTGTCAAAATGTCGTTAAGATTACGCGCAAAACGCAAAAGTTCGCGTCAAAACGTCAGTCTCTGCGCAATGATCGGTCATCAATGACTTCCATGCCTTCTTCGATGGCCTCCAGGGGTATTTCTGTTTCTTCGGCTTCATCGTCGCCATTGCCATCGATTTCTTCCCGTTTTTTGGCGGGGCCTTTCAGTCGATTCCAGGCATCGGGGTGAATGCAAACTTGAAACACAGCCGTATCTATACTGCCCGAATCCTTGGCCAGAAGTCGGTTTTTCAGGGCCCTGAAATGACCGTTGT
>JBANFU010000173.1:0-3462 GCA_037975865.1 Bacteroidota bacterium | reverse complement strand
CAAGGCGCCCCCCCTCCCTTTGTTGAAAAGCCTTTGCGCAACGCGCAAAACCTTATTTTACAGAAATCAATTCCGTATCAAAAATCAAGGTGGCGTTGGGAGGAATAACCCCGCCCGCACCGCGTTTGCCATAGCCCAAATTCGATGGGATAATCAACTTGTATTTCGCCCCTTCGCTCATCAACGCAATGCCTTCATCCCAACCTGGGATTACTTGGCCTACACCCAACTTGAATTCAATGGGCTGACCGCGTTTGAATGAATTGTCGAATTCTTGTCCGTTATCCAATTTGCCCGCATAGTGAACGGCTACTGTTTTTCCTGCAACGGCCTGAGCCCCTGTGCCTTCTTTTTCAATGACATACCACAAGCCCGATTTGGTTCTTTGTGCAGTGGGGTAGTTGGTTTTTACCCAAGTTTCAAAGCCTGCCGCGGCTGCTTTGACTGCTTCTTCAGCACGGGCAGCGGCACCCGCCTTCAATTTTTGAAACGCAGCATCATCCGCCACATACGCTTTGGCCTCTTTGCCTTTGCGGATGATTTTTACCGATGTAATGATATCGTCTTGCTTGATGGCATTCACCACGTCCTGTCCGGTAACCACTTTGCCAAAAACGGTGTGTGCCCCGTCGAGCCAAGGTGTAGCCACGTGTGTAATAAAGAATTGTGAGCCATTGGTGCCAGGGCCAGCATTGGCCATGGACAATACGCCCGGACCTACATGCTTCAGGGTAGACACAAATTCATCGTCGAACTGGTATCCGGGTCCGCCAGTACCATTGCCGGCAGGGTCACCCCCTTGAATCATGAAGTTGTCGATCACGCGGTGAAATTTCAATCCGTCGTAGAAAGGCGTGCCAAGGGGCTTGGCGTTGTTGGTGATTTTACCTTCAGCCAATCCAACAAAGTTGCAGACGGTGAGGGGGGTTTCTTTGTAATGCAATTGCAATAAAATGGTTCCTTTGCTGGTTTCCATTGCGGCGTAAAGGCCGTCAGCCAACGCGGGCTCTCCATCGAGTTCTAAATGCTGGTTATCCATGTTTAATTTGTTTGTATGATTGAAGCCCGAAGCGAAGCTGAGGGCGCTTGCTGCCACGGCAGCGAATGAAAGTAATGTATGTTTCATGTTGTTTGTATTAATTCTCGGGTCTTCTTCGGCAATTTCTGTACCACAATGTCGTAGCTGTGTTGAATTAACTCCGCCACAAAGGATTGGGGCAATCCGTCTAAACGAACATCGTTCCAGTGTGTTTTGTTCATGTGAAAAGCCCCAGTGATCTGGGGGTGCGATTCACGGAGTTCTAAGGCTCGCTCGGGTGTGCATTTCAGTGCGATGCTTTCGAACGCTTCGATATCGCCAAGACAGAACATTTTCCCCGCTACCTTCCAAACCATGGTGGTTTCATCGAACGGGAACTCCGCTGTAACCAGGGGCTTTGATTCGCAGAATTCGCTGATCCAAGAAAATTGATCCATGATGTGGGAAAATCGGGTACCACAAATCTAACACAGGCCGTTAATTTTGAAAAAAATTAATTTCATGAAACGCCAATTCATTTTCTTTTTCCTTTTTGTGCTTTCTAGTGCGACATCGGCTCAAACCCCGCAAGCGAGATCGATGCCAAAAACAGGCCAGAGCCGCGAGGAGTTGGCGCAAGATTTGGCCACGGTGAAATCGATGTCGGCTCCCTCAGCCACGGTCAATTCACGCACTACCAAGTCTGGATTTGTGGCCGAACCTGTGCGTAAAATTTTGGCCTCCGCCTTGGAGATGCGAGATGGGGTAGCCTATGCCCCCGTAAAGCAAGGGAAAGAAGTTGTGGGGATGGCCCCTTTCACAGGCGTTGCGTTGGTGATGTGGCCCAACCGCATTTACACAGAACAGGGGTACCTGAACGGACTGAAGCATGGGAAGTATCAGGAAAATACAGAAAAGGGCATTTTTGTGGCCAGCGAAACTTGGTTGAACGGCAAGAAAAATGGTCCGTTTCAATACGCCGATGAAAAAACGGGGATTGTGGTGGCGTCGGGTGAATTTCTCGACGACAGTCTTCACAACACCGTAAAAGGATACTACCTCAATGGCGTAACACAATACATTAAACACTACAATCGCGGTGTGCGCAATGGCGAGGCCATTAGTTTTTACGACAATGGTAAAACGGAGCAAATTGCCACGTTTGTCAATGATTTGCCCCACGGACCCGTCATCGCGTTTTACCCGGATTCTGTTTTGCGCTACATCAAAGAATACAACATGGGGGTGCCCCACGGTCGTTTTTATCTCTTCCATCGCAATGGATGTGCCGCCAGTGAGGATTATTATAAAAATGGACAGCACGACAGTATCTCTCGTGTATGGGATGCCGTGAGTTGTAACCTAATATCGGAAGCGTCTTGGAGCAACGGTAAAAAGCAAGGCGCTTTTATTCAGTACAATGCCTTTGGCGACACCCTGCGCATCGAGAACTATTACAACGGAACGTTGGAGGGTCGTTACGTAGAACTGCGTGAAGTCCCCAATAGTGCAACCAAGCGCATCGAATTGAAAATCGAATCGGAAGGAAATTACCGCGATGGACTCAAATTTGGCCCTTGGAAACACGGCATGGTGAGTCATTACCAGCAGCGTGAAGGCACTTATGACGACGATGGAGAGATGGTGGGAGAGTGGATGTTTTACGACAATCAAGGATTGCCCTTGCTGAAACAGACCTACGACATAGAAGGGAATCTGATCAAAGAGAAGTATATCAAAGTCAAGAAGAAATAAGGATCAGTGCGATGATAGAGCCATTTGTGATGGGATTGACAGGTTTGTCTGGTGCGGGCAAGACCTATTATGTGGATGCTTTGAAGAAGGCGCTGGGTGACAATGTGACCGTGGTGGGCTTTGACGATTATTACAAGCCATTGGAGATGCAGCACATTGATGCGCATGGGGAAGCCAATTATGATTTGCCGTCGGCCCTTTTTTCGGAGCGATTTCACGAGGAC
This sequence comes from Bacteroidota bacterium, assembly GCA_037975865.1. GTDB lineage: Bacteria > Bacteroidota > Bacteroidia > NS11-12g > UBA955 > UBA955. Next base: position 465 of record JBANFU010000173.1, on the reverse strand, counting down.
TTGCTGAATTTGATTGCTTTCAAGCCTGTGTTGATTAAAAAATATCAGTTCGAGAATTACGATGCCCCAGAGCAAACGGAGATTGTGAATCCGGCCCCCATTTTATTGGTGGAGGGACTGTTTGTGATGGATTACGAAGCGGTAGATTCGCTGCTTAACTACCGCATTTTTGTGGATTGTGATTTGGAGCTGTGCTACAATCGAAGGATTGAGCGCGACATCCGCGAACGGGGCATACCGCTGAAACGCAGTATGCATCAATGGGAGCACCACGTGATGCCGGCGTACAACAATCACATCTTACCCCACAAACAGCGTTGCGATCTCGTGATTGAGAACAACGGTCCTGCGGATGAGAATATCGCCACCATCGTGGAGCACATTCGAACCCATGCCCATCCTTCGGTGTTGGCTGCGATATCCTTGGGTTAATCGATTTCGATAATTTCAGACCCGCGGAGTTGG
>JBANFU010000146.1:0-2741 GCA_037975865.1 Bacteroidota bacterium | reverse complement strand
GTTGAATATCACAATGTGGCAGGGTATCCGCCCTTTACCCTCCAAAAAAGTGTGGAGCAATGGCAGGATGTGCAAATCAGTGTAGCGGTAAGTTCGCAATTTGCGAGTGCGCTCTTGTTGGTGGCACCCCTATTTTCTGGCACAAAAAAAATCACGCTAACAGAAATTTCTCACTCGCAGACCTATGTGGATCTCACCATACATTGCTTGAAACATATCGGCATCGAAGTCAACAGCACTTACGTCCGTGAGACCCGTGAAATCTCGATTATCGGCACCTATGATTCAGTGCCCCACCCCAGCAGAGAATTGTTTGAACTGGAATCTGATTGGAGTTCTGCTGCTTTTTTTTATCCGCTTTTATTGGGGTTAAAATCCAAAACCCGCCTACTTCTTGAAGGGCTAACATTTGACAGTCGGCAGGGCGATTCCCAACTAAAAACGCTTGGTTTGCTGCTGGGTATCGAAACAAGGGAACATGCCGAGGGCGCCGTATTATATCGCATCGACAACAACCAGGAACTGTTAGAAGATTCAGAGGACGAAACCCTATTTGTTCCATTGCATGACAATCCAGACCTTGTGCCCGCCTTGGTTGTTGGATGGTGCATTCTTGGAAAATCGGTCATGCTTCAGGGCATAGAAAATCTCAAATTCAAGGAATGTGATCGAATCGCGGCCCTCCAAGAGAATTTATTGAGACTCAACTGCACGCTGGATCCCTGGGCTGAAACAGAGGATCTTTGGTATTTGGACGCATCGAACAGGACTTTCCCTGCTACATTGCAGGTTGAAACACACGACGATCATCGGATTGCCATGGCATTTTCCGCTTTGAAACCTTGGATACAGGATCTCAGCTTTTCCAATGTTGAATGCGTAGAAAAATCCTACCCTCACTATTGGGAGCAGTGGAAGAAGTGTACCTTTGAGTAATGAAAATCGGTGATGGCCCAGTAACCCAGTCATCGAATCGAAATACGTGATGGAAATGGAACAGAAATCCGCCGAAAACAAAATGCAGAAAAGACCCATTCTATTGGCCTTAATCGTTGGCTGTTGTGTGGCCATCGCGATGATTTGGCATCGCAGCGAAATCAAAAAGGCTGTTGAACAAGCAACATCGCAGACCCAATCTGCCGAATTCCCCTATACCCTTGAGGCGGTGGAGAGCGTATTGGATGAGCAATTATCGGGTTGGAATAACGGTAACATCGATCAATTTATGCGGGGATACGTCCAAGATTCAACCGTTCGATTCATTACCAATAAAAAAGTAAAAACAAGCTGGCAGGAAATTACCGATTCCTATAAAAAGGGCTATCCCAACAAAGAAGCCATGGGGAAACTCACTTTTCACCGCGATGAAATCCGGTGGATCAATGAACCTGCCGGAATATCACAGGTTATCGGCCGATGGGAAGTGATTCAAAAAAAGCAACTCGCGGAAGTACCGGGTTCTATATCCACAAGCTCAACCACCGTTCCACCATCCGCCGATTTGAAGCGCCGCAATCCCGACCCACAGTTCGACACCTTAAGCGGCAGATTTAGTTTGATTTTTATCGGTACCAAAGAAGGTCCTAAAATCCAAGTGGATCATACTTGGTAGTCCCATAAACCCAAAAATCTCGATCACATGGCAAGAAATAGTATCGGCAAGAACATCACAATCACTTCTTTCGGTGAGAGTCATGGGGATTCGGTGGGTGTTGTCATCGATGGATTTCCTTCAAATTTTACGATAGACATCGATGCATTACAATCATTTGTTGACCGACGCAAACCAGGTCAGAGCGACATTACCACGCCCCGTAAGGAAACCGATACCGTGAAAATATTGTCCGGTTTTTACGATGGAAAGTCATTGGGGTCGCCCATTGCCATTGTCATTCCCAATCTCGATGTCAAACCCGCAGATTACGATGCTTTGAAAGATGTATACCGACCGGGTCACGCCGATTGGCTTTACCAAGAAAAATACCAACACCGCGATCACAGGGGTGGAGGTAGAAGCAGTGCCAGAATTACGGCAGGTTGGGTGGCGGCAGGCGCTTTGGCTATACAATATTTAAACCAACAGGGAATTCAAGTTACAGCGTGGGTGAATCAAGTATGGACAATACAGGCGCCTGATACAGAAACCACTCCCAGCCCCGATTCCATAGAGTGCAACAAAGTCAGATGTTGGCATCCAGAAACGGCCGATGAAATGATTGCCGCCATATCGCAAGCCAAGACCGACGGAGATAGTTTGGGCGGTGTCATTCGCTGTGTAGTAGATGGGATGCCTGCTGGTGTTGGCGAACCCGTTTTTGGAAAACTACAGGCCATTTTAGGTCTATATTTACTCAATATCAACGCCGTAAAAGGCATAGCTTTTGGTGATGGATTCTCATCGAGCCGAATGAAAGGTTCGGAGCACAATGACGCATTGACCATGGTGGAAGATCGCATTCAGGGTGTAAGTAACCATGCTGGCGGCATTATGGGCGGAATGAGTACTGGCGATGCAATTCAAATGGATGTGGCTTTCAAACCCACGTCTACCATTGCCCTTTCACAACAAACCGTGGACGTCAATGGAAATCAAGTAGCGCTGAGTGCCACTGGCCGACATGACCCGTGTGTTGTACCCCGAGCAGTCCCAATCATCGAAGCAATGACGGCGTTGGCCATTATGGATTTATTATTAGAAACAAAGTGAACAACAGAGAAGAAATACTGCAGCAATTTTCAAA
>JBANFU010000141.1:0-7861 GCA_037975865.1 Bacteroidota bacterium | reverse complement strand
TAGACAACAAAGCCAAAGTTTTGGTTCCTGGAGCACCGGGAACGCCTGGTACTGTGCGCAATATCGCTTTTGAAAGCCAATTGAACTTGGTGAAATACAGTGGTTTTGCCCGCGCCTATCGCAACGTGATGGGCAATGGTACCCTGAGCTTTGCAGGTCGTTTGGATGGCAATGGCTACAACACTGTGATGCGCAATCCGCTCAATCAACCCACACTTTCGGTTAGCGCAAGTCTTCCCACCGCCGTTGATGGGTTGTTTTTTAATGCCAACGTAGGACAGTTCACCCAGTTGCCATCGTATACCATTTTGGGCTACAGGAATGCCGCGGGCGTGCTGGATAACCAAGATCGGGTGAAATACATTCGCAATCGCATGGTGGCCGCCGGATTGCAGTACAACAAAGTGAAAGACACCCGCATTACCTTGGAAGGATTTTATAAGCAATACGCCAATTACCCCTTGGCCTTGAATGATAGCATTTGTTTGGGTAACCTGGGTACGGATTTCGCGGTTGTGGGCAATGAGCCGGTGAGCTCTGTTTGCGATGGTCGTGCCTATGGAATGGAATTTTTGCTCCAAAGACGGAGTCGCTCCGGCCTGTATGGCATTTTGGCTTACACGCTCAGCTGGAGTGAGTTTAGCGATAAAAATGGCAATGCGGTGAAGAGCGCTTGGGACAGTCGTCATACCGTGAGTTTGGTAGGAGGGATGAAGATGAAGCGGAATTGGGAAGTTGGGGCGAAATTTAGACTAGCGACAGGCAGGCCCTATTCTCCATTCGATGTGCAGCGCAGTTTGGTAAAGGCCAACTGGGATGTGACCGGCGTGGCGTTGAACGATTACAGCAAGTTGAATACGTTGCGATTGGGTACATTTTCGCAGTTGGATGTGCGGGTTGATAAAGTATGGTATTTCAAAAAATCATCGTTGAACCTGTACATGGACATACAGAATTTTCTAAACAAGGAATACTTGGGTGCGCCAACGTTGATTGCAGCCCAAGATGCGGCTGGCAATTTGATTACGGATCCCACCGCCACCGTTCCATCCTACAAGGCCGATTATTTGGTGAATTCCAACGGCTTCTTACAACCGTCGATTGGTGTGATTTTCGATTTTTAATTTGAATGCAATACACTAAACGAAAAAGGGCCCCGCGGGGCCCTTTTTCGTTTAATATCGGGGAAATTTCCACCCCGTAGCTGCGATTAATAATCGTAGGTAAATCCAGTTTCGTGCGGGTGAATGCACATCACCGGGATGTTCTGACTGCGGTTAACCAATTGTTGTGTGAGGGTGCCGATGATCATTTCAGAAATTCCTTTTTCCGTATGGGTCATCACCAAAATCAAATCCCCGCTCACCGTGTTGGCGTAGTTCATGATTTCATTGGCGAAATTGTCGAGCAAGCCATCTTCCATCGCAAACACGCGGTGCTCCAACCCGCTGTCCTTCAACTGGTGGTTCACCAAGTTGATGTTCAACTCGATTTTGCGCTGTAGGTATTCGTCGGATGATTTTGTGTATACCACATGGACCTCAGAATTGAATTTTTTACCCAAATGAATGGCCCATTCTACTTTCTGACGGCTTTCGATGGTTAAGTCGATGGGTAATACAATTTTCTTATATCCATGCGCTTTGGCTGTGTTTTGTTTTACCACAACCACAGGCACTTCGGCATATTGGATGGTGCGAGAGGCATTAGAACCTACGATTTGCTCCAATCCACTGGCGCCGTTGCTTCCCATGATGATGGAATCAAACTGTTCTTCGTTGGCAATTTTGGATACGGTTTTGTATACCTTTCCACTTTCCACGCGGGCATGGGTTTTAACCCCGCTGTTGTCGGAGATTTCTTTCGCTTTGGCTTCCAATTTCGCTTTGATGGCGTCGCGCATCACATCGGACTGTCCACCCGAAAACAAACCGCCCAACATACCATCTTCCAAGATGTACAATAAAGTGATTTCATTGCCATAGGCCTTGGCTACTGTGATGGCGTGGGTGAGGGCGTTGTCTGCCAAATCCGAAAAATCGGTGGGGACCAAAATATTGTTGTTTGTCTTGCGATTCATGACCGTAATTTTATACAAAATTACAACAGAAACCAAGCGGAAACCATGACAAGCGTCAATTTTAGCATTGCCATGATGTTTGTTCTCAATCTACCATCAGTTCAACGGTGATAGCATCACAGAGGAAACGGGCGGTTTCAGGGACGATCAATCGATCCAACGGCGACAGCAGCCAGCCCTTTTTTACCAGGCGTTGAATGTCTGTTTGTTTTTGAGCAATGTAGCCGGGCCAGCGGTCTTCCAGCGCTTGAATTGATACACCCTCAGTCAGTCGCAGTCCGGTGAGCAACAATTCGTTGGTTTGGTCGGCACGACTCAAAATTTCCGCCTCAAAAGCGGGTTCTCCGGCAGCTATTTTTTCCATGTACAAATGGTTCTGGGCGATGTTCCACTGCCTTGTTTTTCCATTGAACGAGTGGGCACTTGGACCGATGCCGATGTATGGATGTCCTTGCCAGTAGTGGCTGTTGTGCTGGGCGCGATGTCCGGGCAAACACAAATTGCTGATTTCATAATGTTCCCATCCGTGGGTACGGGCCCATTCAGTCAGGTATGAAAATTGGTCCTCGGCATGTTCGTCGGGCGGGGCCACCATCAGCCCTTTTTTCGCTTGATGTCCGAACGTTGTTTTTTCCTCCACAGTCAGGGCATAGCAACTCAGGTGGGTGGCCCCGCATTGGGCCGCCCAGGCGAGTTCCTCTTTCCACTGGGAGAGACTTTTTTTCTCAGAGCCATAGATGAGGTCGATGCTCACATCGTGAAAGCCCTGGGCGGCCGCCCTCGCCACAGCCGCTCGCGATTGCTCGCTGCTGTGGGCTCGGTTCATCCACCGCAATTCCCCATCGTCTAAACTCTGTATGCCAATGCTCAAGCGATTGATGCCCATCGATTTCCATAGTTGGAGGTTTCGGTCCGACAAATCCTCGGGGTTGGCCTCCAGCGTAGTTTCGGATAGATCGCGGGTATCGAAATTGCGACGAATCGCCTCAAATATGCGTTGAAGTTCTTGGGGGTGGAGCACAGATGGACTGCCTCCGCCAAAATACAGGGTATGAATGGGCAAGCGCGAAATGCCATCCGCAAAAAGGGTAGTGTGGATTTGTTGCACGTTGTCGATTTCACGCGCAATCGCCGTGGCCATCGCATCGCTGTGTTTCAACTGGGTGCTGAAATGGAAATTACAGTAATGACAAGCCTGCCTACAAAACGGGATATGGATATACAAGCCCAGCACAACGCAAAGGTCCATTATTTGCTGTATTTTTGCCCCATGCTTGTGGCACGCAATACCGTATTTTTTTTCAAACGCGTCGGGTTTGTATTGGTATTGCTTTTACTCATTGGGAGTGTTGGCGCTGAGGTGGAAGACGATGCTGCTAAGTTGAGAGAAAAGGAAAATCTAAAAGCAGAAAAGGCCTATCGAGCTCGCCTTAAGCGTCCTATAAATGGTTGCATTTTCGAGCCGGATAGTTTAAGTGTTCGGCCCGATTCATTGGCTCTGATCAAGTTTACCCGAGGGGTGCATTTTTTGGATTCTATAAAACAGGGTAAGCTCGACACCGTAGCAGATAACCTTGGACGAGTTCATCACGGTACTAAAATAACCTTAGAATCGGCCAATCTATTTGATCCCTATAAAAATCCAACCTATTACCGTAGAGGACAAGGTAAGTTCTGGTATTTCGGAATAGGAATGTGCTTATTGTTGGTTTTTATGTACTACCGTGCTGCATTTCCTAAGCAATTTGAGCTGCGCATTCGGAGTGTTTTAAATCCCTACTACTACAATGAACTGATGAATGATCGCACCATTACCCAATTCGGCGGTGGGTCTAGCGTCGTTTTTGTATTGACTCAAGCCGTATTTGCAGCCGGAATTCTGCTCAATTTGATTTTTAACGGATATCTTCAGTTGAACAATTTTTTTGTGTTCGTTTTTCTGTATCTGGCGGTATTGGGGGCGGTAATGTTGCAGCAAATGATTCAGTTTTTATTCGCGAGTAGTGTGAACATAGAGGAAATGGTGCGACGGCAGATCCAACGTCAATACAACGTGAATTTTCTGTTGTCGTTGATTTACTTTCCACTTTTCTTGGTCTTCTATTATAATGGTTATAAATACCATGGAGTGAATCTATCTCATTGGATATCATTTATTTTGGTATTGTGGGTGGTGATACGTAGTATTTATGCCTTTGTGGGATTATTCCAAGATAGGCAGTTGACTTTTCTCGCATTTTTGTATTTTTGCACCTTGGAAATACTGCCTTATTCGGTTTTGTTTACCATACTCACTAGATCATAAGTAACATGTCTTCACCAGAACGCGAACTCAAAGTAAAAAGTATTTTGATTACCCAGCCCCCACCGGAAGCGGGAAAGAACGTCTATGAAGACTTTGTGAAAAAGTACAAGTTGAAGATGGATTTTCGTTCGTTCATCCACATCGAGCCCATGGCGCCGAGGGATATTCGCAAGCAGAAAATCAACTTTTTGGACTACACGGCCATCATTTTCAATTCGCGCAACGCCGTAGATTATTTCTTCTCGTTGGCCAATGAAATGAAGATTGAAATGCCCGCCGATACCAAGTATTTCTCCATCAATGAAGGCGTTTCAAATTACGTACAGAAATACATCGTGCCCCGCAAACGCAAAATGTTTTTTGGCAAAGGCACCGAAGCGGATTTTCTTACGTTGTTTAACAAAAACCACAGCGGGGAGAAGTTCTTGTTCCCTTGTTCAGATATCCGCAAGCCCAGCATTCCAGATTATTTTGCCAAGTTGGGTTATGATTTTTCGGAGTGCATCATCTACAACACGGTGAGCAGTGATTTGAGTGATTTGGCCGATGTGTTTTACGATATTTTGGTGTTCTTTTCGCCGGCGGATATCAAGAGTTTGTACGATAACTTCCCTGATTTCGTGCAAAACAATACGCGCATCGCGGGATTTGGTAGTAGCACACAGCAGGCCATCGCTGAACACAATCTGATTTTGGACATTGCAGCCCCAGCGCCTGGGATCCCCAGCATGTTGGCGGCCTTGGAAGAGTATACCTCTCGCGTAAACAGCAAGTAATTCCCCTAATTTACCGTACGATTTCTCCCAGCCAAGCGATGAATTCCTGGTGGTTCTTGGCAATAAACAAATACTGAGATCCCCCGTCGCTCACCTGCAGTACTTTTTTCACCGCATCGGTTGTCATACCGCAATTCCGGGCCGTGACGTTGAGTTGGGGTAGGGATTTTTTGTTTTTTGCGGGTGGGAGTATTTCTTTCAACTTGCGTTGTATGTCGCGCAGACTCCCCGAAAACGAATGCTGAACTTTGAGGCTGCGGCCGAAGGCCGCAGCCTCAGGCGCTTGCGCCACGAAGAAGTTGTGGTTGGGCGTGGCGGCAAGGAGATTCAGGCGCTGAGGGATTTGGGTGTGGAGGTGGGCGGCAAACAGCGGCGACGCCGGTTCAAATATGTACAAAGCCTCCGGTTGTGGTTCCAATTTTCGTGATTCCACCCAAGCGCTAAATTGATGGGCTGTCACCGAACTTCCCCCATCTTCGGTGGTGCGCTGCACCAAACAAAACGCATCCCAACCACCCTCAATGGCCGACTCGCCGGGATGTACATGGGCCAACAATTCTTTCGTTTCCCCATTCAATCCCACCGCATAAATATCGGCCCTGCAATGAAACTGTCGCTGCAGCCAGGTGGGGTCTACCATCGGACTGACCTTCACCAACCAGGATTTTGCCAACCCAGGGTAGGCTGTAACCAAATCAAACACATTGGGCAAATATTCTGAAACATCCATGGCCGTACGCTGTCCCTGCGGCCTGCGGTCTGGATCCACATACACCATGTCGAAATGTCCAGGCCCCAACTGCGTAATTTCAGGGTGGTCCTTCGCCAAATCCAGTAAATAGTCCTCCGCCGTTTGTGTTCTGCGGTCTACCCCAATGCCCAATCGGATGGCATTGTATCGCACCCAATCGTTGAGAAGGGCGTTGGGATCCAAGCTCACCACGGTGGACCCCCGCATCGACCAAGCCCAATCATCAACCCCCAAACCGCCGGTGAGCGACAGCAATCGTGGGGCCGCAAATGTCTGAGCCTTCCACTGGGCCACCGACTCCGAAGTGCTTTGCTCCAAGGCCCGGGAATCGCACACGCCACCCGCCTCGGCATGATGGGGTAGTTTCTTTGCGATTTTGCCCGTGATGCCATGCAACTGGGATAGGAAATGGGCCCATTCACCCCATTCAATGCGCTTTTTGTTGGAAATGAAGGATAAATTGTCGCGATTCTTATACACTTCGTCCACCCACTGCACAAAGTTGGCCGGAAAAGGATTTATTTTGTACTCAGAATCTAACATGAAGAAAGTAGCAAATCTAATCGCAATTGCCGTATTGTTGGCAGCCGTTTTTACCAGTTGTGGAACCCGCAAACAAGATCGTTGTCCAGAAGTAGGACAGAAAACCACCATGCGTCGCTAATTCGCCACGCATTTTGTTCATCAGCGAACAGCATTGTTGTCTATGAGTCCGAATTGGAAACCACTTGAACACCTGACACAGCTCGATGCCATCACCGAGCAGTCGTTTCAAAAACCCCAGGTTTTGTTCAAACACAGCACCCGGTGTTCCATCAGTACCATGGCCCTGAATCGCTTGATGAGACTCAACCCCGATTTTTACCAACAGGCCGATTTCTATTACCTAGACCTCATAGCGCACCGCGATGTTTCGGCCGCCATCGCTGAGCGTTATCACGTGCATCACGAATCGCCCCAAGTCATCATTCTCAAGCAGGGCGATGCCACCTACGACGCTTCCCACATGGAAATAACGGTGGATGAATTGCTGTCGGAAGTCCAAGAATAACCATGAAATCCGTCTGCGCCATTGGCGATATCCGGAAAATTACCAAAACCGTGACCGAGGCAGACTTGGCCACGTTTGAAACGGGCAACGTACATCCGTTTTATGCCACATTTGCGCTGGGCAGGGATGTGGAATGGGCTTGCAGGCAGTTTGTACTCGACATGAAAGACGACGATGAAGAGGGCATTGGGACGTTTTTGAACATCACCCACAAATCCCCCGCACTGTTGGGCGATGTCGTGGAAATTCGTGCCCTGCTGACCGAACTCCATGGTAATACGGTGAACTGCTCCTTTGTGGTGATGGTGTCGGACCGGTTGGTGGCCGAGGGTACGCAAGGACAAAAGATTCTCAAGCGCGAGAAACTCGACCGACTCATCGATCAAATTCGGGCCTGAGCCCCCAAAAAATCGCTACCTTTGCATTTCTGTCATGGCAGCGAAAGACAACAAAAAACGCGTGGAAATTCTCAACCGCAAAGCCGGTTTTAACTTCCATATCGAACAGCGTTACGAAGCCGGTCTGTCGCTCCTCGGCGGTGAAGTCAAATCCATTCGCAACGGGAATGTCAACATGGGCGATGCGTATTGTGTGGTTGATGAGGGCGAAGTCTTTGTCCGAAACCTACACATTTCCGAATTCAAGCAGGTGAGTTACAATGTGCACGAACCCATGCGACAGCGAAAACTCCTTCTCAACAAGCAGGAAATCAAAAAGATCGAAGGCAAAATCAAAACCAAAGGGTATGCCTTGTTTCCGATCAAACTGTATGAAAACGAGCGGGGCGTTCTGAAGTTGGAAATTGGATTGGGACAGGGTAAGAAGACGTTTGATAAGCGTGATGACCTGAAAGAGAAGGACATTCAGCGCGACATGCAGCGAACCAAGTTTTAAGGAA
>JBANFU010000139.1:0-13346 GCA_037975865.1 Bacteroidota bacterium | reverse complement strand
GGAAGTTTTCAACCGCTATAATGATGCGATGCGCCTAAACTGGGATCAACATATCAACCATCATCGGTTGTTTGACAGTTACATTGTAAAAACATCAGAGTGGGATGATCGTTACATCAACCAAAAGCCCGAGTTCAAGCAAGATGGTTTGGCCTCATTGTTGCGTGCAGAAGAAATCAAGAATGATTTGTTCATCTTTGAACACGATTTGTGGGAGTATTAATTTTGTTCAATAACAATTGCGTAAAGTAAATAATATGAAAACCCCAGCCATTTGGTTGGGGTTTTTTATTGGACATAGATTATGGGATTCCGATTAATTCCGGTTTTCCTTTGATTTTACCTTCGAAAAGCGTATTTTTGCCGTTCGTTTTAGTAGCGATGTTCGACAAAGCGGAAGATCTGTGCATAGAGTTTGTCAAGTTGAAAGATGGCAAACACAACTTAGACTTCCGGGTTGACGAAGCGTTCTTTGAATCATTGGGGAATAAGGAAGTACACAAAGGTGATGTTGTAGTATCTGCTGAAGTTGATAAAACTTCAAATTGGATGCATGTACATTTGCGTATGTCTGGCAGTTTGACTGTGGATTGTCATCGTTGTTTGGTGGCATTGCCAATGCGGATCGACACAAAATATTTGTTAATCGTGAAGCTAGATAGTCAAGAAGATTCGGACAGAGATCATGAAGACGAAGGGGTGGAGTTGATCTACTTACGTCCACATGAGTTTACCTTGAGTATTGCCCAAACCGTTTACGAGACGAGTTTATTGGCGTTGCCAATGATTCGTAATTGTGATGATTTAGATTCCAAACCCTGTGATCAGGCAATGATTCAAAAACTAGAAACGCTCAACAATGAGTCTGCTGAGGAGCCCGAAGTAGACGCACGTTGGGACAAATTGAAACAACTAAAAAACCTATAATAAGGAAATGGCACATCCTAAACGAAAAATATCGAAAACCCGTCGCGACAAACGTCGTACACATGACAAAATTGAAGTGCGTCCAATGATTGCAGATCCCGTAACTGGTGATGTATCATTGTACCACCGTGTAAACTTGGAAACTGGAATGTACCGCGGCCAGAAGGTAATGAAGGGTCGCAACGATAGTTAACAATGAGAATTGGTGTTGACGCCATGGGTGGGGATTATGCCCCATTGGAGGCCGTCAAAGGTGCCTCGCAGGCCGCTTCTACTCTTGTCGGTGTTGAGCTGGTATTATTCGGTTCGAAGACGGCCATTGAGGAAGTATGCATATCTGAGGGCATTGATAGCACACAATTCGAGATTGTTAACACCCCTGATGTGATAGAAATGGCCGAGCATCCCGTGAAAGCGTTGGTGTCGAAGCCGAATTCTAGCATTGCCCAGGGATTTTTGCATTTGGCGCAACACAAAATTGATGCTTTTTTAAGTGCTGGGAACACAGGCGCGATGCTTGTGGGATCCATACAGTATTTAAAATTGGTAGATGGTTGTGATCGTCCCTGTCTCACAGCAGCCATTCCTCGACCGGATAATCGTCCGGGTTTGTTGCTGGATGTAGGGGCTAACGCCGATTGCAAACCCGAACATTTAGAAAAATTTGCCTTGTTGGGTAACCTGTTGTATTCCATGATGTACAAAGTGGAATCACCCAAAATTGGATTGCTCAACATCGGTGAGGAGAGTGAAAAAGGCAACTTGTTGACCAAAGCCACCCATCAACTGCTTTCACAAACCCAAGGAATTCATTTCGTGGGCAATGTGGAAGGTCGCGACATATTCGGTGATCACGCCGACGTTGTAGTTTGCGATGGATTCAGTGGCAACGTAATTATCAAACTTTGCGAAGGCATTTATTATCGCCTAGTGAAACGCGGTGTGCAAGATGATTACTTGGATCAATTCAACTTCAAACATTATGGCGGATCGATGGTTCTGGGTGTAAATGCACCTGTTATCGTGGGTCACGGCATCACAAAAGCGGAAACGTTTGTGAAAATGATCGAGTTGGCACAAGAAACTGTTCAATCTCAACTTACAAGTAAAATTCAAAAAGCTATGAGTCGCTTTATCGCTTCTCAAGCAGAAACTGCCACACAATCATGAAGATAACTGCAGCCATTACCGCCGTGGGTGGATATGTACCGCCCAAAATTCTTTCCAATGCTGATTTGGAGAAAATGGTGGATACGACCGACGAATGGATTCGTACCCGTACAGGTATTGTTGAACGACATATTTTGGATGAGCCAGGAAAGGCAACTTCAGATTTGGCCGTTGGTGCAATTTTACCCATGTTGGCAAAAAAAGGCATTGATCCCTCAGAGATTGATTTGATTATCTGTGGTACTGTAACAGGGGATTACGTGTTTCCGGCCACGGCAAATGTCATCGCCGATAAAATTGGTGCGGTGAATGCTTGGGGTTACGATGTAGGAGCCGCTTGTAGTGGATTTTTGTTCGCTTTGGTTACCGGATCTCGTTTCATCGAGTCTGGCGCGCACAAGAAAGTGTTGGTTGTTGGGGCTGACAAAATGAGCACAATCGTAGACTACACGGACCGAAATACATGCGTATTGTTTGGCGATGGGGCAGGCTGTGTCTTGCTTGAACCTTCAACCGATGGCATGGGAATACAAGATTCTATCACCCGTGTGGATGGCAGTGGTCGTGAATTTTTAATTCAAAAAGCCGGTGGATCTATGTTGCCACCGAGTCATGAAACAGTAGATCAACGGTTGCACTACGCCTATCAAGAAGGAAAAACGGTGTTTAAGTTTGCCGTTACCCGCATGGCTGATGTGAGCTATGAAATCATGGAGCGCAATCAACTTCAGGCTGATGACATAGCCTGGTTGGTGCCACACCAAGCCAATTTGCGTATCATTGACGCTACGGCGGATCGCATGGGGTTGGATAAAAACAAAGTCATGATCAACATCCAGAAATATGGTAATACCACGTCTGGTACTTTGCCATTGTGTCTTTGGGAGTGGGAGAGTCAGTTGAAAAAAGGCGACAACCTGATCTTGAGTAGTTTTGGTGGTGGTTTTACTTGGGGTAGTGTTTACCTCAAATGGGCTTACGACACCGAAGCCTAATCGCAATTACCCTATTCTTTGTAACACAGCGCGATAAATAAAATCGCCGTTATTTTCATTTCCGCCACAGAATTTCTGTTCGATGCAGTGATATTCTGGATGGTTTTCAATGAACATGGCTACGTTCGACTCATTTTCTGCTTGAAATACAGAACAGGTGAGGTAAACCAAATATCCGCCGGTTAAAACAGAATCCGACAAATGATTGAGTATCGTTTGTTGTCGGTGTGCATACACATTGATTTCACTCTGCATAAAAAAATGCAAGTTTTCGGGATTTCGGCGCCATGTACCGCTACCGGAACAGGGGACATCCGCGACCACCACATGATAGGATTGACGTGATTTTTCCTGTGAGAGGTCTAATACCTGGGTTTGAGGTTCCTTCAATTGCAGCGACTGAAATCGTTTTTGGAGGTTTTCCAGTATGTTTTTACGGACATCCGAGCAATGAATTTGGGCATTGGGGTAATTTTGAAGCAGTGTGAGGCTCTTGCCACCGGCGCCGGCGCAACAATCCCAAATTCTGTGATCTGCGGTGCAATATTTGGCCATGTCTGAATCGCTCCAATCCATGGCTTGTTGTGAACCGATGTCCTGAATGTAGGCGATACCTGCATCGAGAATGGTCTGTAGATCTGCCTGAGAAGATACGGCGAAGGCGGGACCTTGGTGGGCCAAAATCTCAATTTGCTGCTGTTCGAGGGCTTTCTGAACTTGTTTTTCTTTGTTGTTCAAGGTCCGAATCCATACGCAGGGTTCGGTTTGAAACCAGGGGGAAAGTATTTCTGCTGAGAGGGATTTACTTAAATGGGTTGAAAACGAACCATAGGGTGTGGTATCAGTCCCTGGCTGCTGGGGCGTAATATCTGCGGGGAAGTGAGTTTTGAGGTAGGAGAGGATGTCATCAGCGTTGTTGCGCGAAACGCCTACGGCGTTTCGCCAGAAGTGATAACAGCAAGCGCGGTAGCGCTTGCGATCTTTACTTCCCCAATTTTTGTTTTGACGAAAGCGCTCCTTCAAATACAAATGAAACGGCATCGATCCGTCGTATCCGTGAATTAATGCCGATGCGTTTTTGTAAAACAAATAAGGCAACTCGCCCGTTCCTCTGCCCTCAATCATCACTGAATGGTGAATAAATGCGGTGTGTCGTCGTGAATAATGACAAATCGAATCCCATCATTGAACGGTGCCGTACCGCCCGTTTTAAAATGGATAGAATTGATTAATCCCTCGTAGGTAGCATCGGGAAGGGAATTTAAAAACGCCGGTCCAAATGCCATGCTGCTGTAACCCAGGAACTTGCCTTGGTCGTAACCGATGAACCCAAACCGACTCGGTTCAAACCCATAAGTATTAAAAAACTTCCGAGAAAAATCCAATGTGGCTTGATCGTGGAAATCAGTAAAATTTACCGTTGGATAGATACACAGAGGATCGTTTAGCCCCGAATAGTATCGCTTGTCTTCAAACCAACCCAAATCAGCTACCAGCCAGCATTGCTGACGCTTTTCTAGCAATTTCTCCAAGCCCACGCGAACGGTGGCATCAGGAATACAAGCGGCCAGTACAATGCTATCGCGTTTGGGTAAAGCGGGTGTTAAAATGCCATTTTTCAATACATGGACCGTCACCAATTTGGTAGTCAGCTTTTGCATGACCCCTTTGTACATCGTGCCTTTGGCTTTACTGTTTTTGTCGCCATCGATGATGATGCAAATTCGGTGTTTGGGAAACAGACTGGTGATGTTTTTCGCCACACTCTTGTAACGCAAGGTGTCATTGATGAAGAAATTCATGTTGGGAAAAGGTCCTTTCCCCTTGCTCAGTGAGGGTTTTACATAAGCCATCGGCGAAATCCATGTGCTGGGAGTGGTTTTCCAAACCAAAGCGCTATGCTGCGCAATGGCTTTGAAATTCTCTTCGTAAACAGGCCCTATGAGAATCTGTTGATCGCTGAAGTTTTCGTCTTTCACCAATGAATTTAGGGCCAATTTGTTCAGCGGCAGGCTGTCAGTGGGTTCCGTATCCCAAACGGTAACATTGGCCTGAAAACCATCCGCTTCCAATTCAGAGAATCCCAACTTCAATCCCAAATAATAATCCATCATGGCATCCGTCAATGGATTCGCCTTTTCCCCCTTAGAATGAAAGGGAAGGGCAATGCCAATGCGCAATGGACCTGCATTGGTATCGGTCTTGGGAGCGACGATCGTTTGTCCAACCACAGAATTGACACACAAGCACAAAACCCACATCCACAGACCTTTGAGGACGGTGTTGCGGTTTCGTGTATGTGATGGGTTGAACCGATTCATGATATTATTCCCATTCGATGGTTGCGGGTGGTTTGGAACTGATGTCGTAAACCACGCGGTTGATTCCACGCACCCTGTTTATGATGCTATTGCTGATATCAGCCAAGATTTCGTAAGGCAGATGTACCCAATCGGCGGTCATCCCATCGGTGCTTGTAACGGCACGCAAAGCCACTACCTGCTCATAGGTTCTCTCATCGCCCATCACACCCACGCTTTGAATGGGGAGCAATATTGCGCCGGCTTGCCAAATTTTATTGTACCACCCATGCTCGCGCAACTTTTCCATGTATACCCAGTCTGCCTCTTGCAACAACTTCACTTTGGCTTCGGTGATATCGCCTAGGATTCGGATACCCAACCCCGGACCGGGGAACGGATGTCTGTGCAAAATATCGTGGGGTAGTCCCATCGTGTCGCCAACGCGTCTTACTTCATCTTTGAACAAACTGCGCAACGGCTCGATGATTTTTAAACTCATTTTTTCTGGCAATCCCCCTACGTTGTGGTGGCTTTTGATGGTGGCGCTCGGACCTTTAACGCTCACACTTTCAATTACATCGGGGTATATAGTTCCTTGGGCTAACCATTTGGCGTCTTTGATTTTCGCACTTTCGTCTTGGAATACCTCCACAAAAACGCGGCCGATTGCTTTTCTCTTGGCTTCGGGATCGGTTAAACCGGCCAAAGCCTCGTAAAATTGCTGTGATGCATCCACCCCGATGACGTTCAAATCCAATTGCTTATAAGCTTCTTGAACAAGGGCGAACTCGTTTTTGCGCAACAAACCATTGTCGATAAAGATACAATGCAATTGTTTGCCAATGGCTTTGTGCAGCAACAAGGCCGCTACAGAACTATCTACACCGCCAGACAGTCCCAAAATAACCTGGTCTTGTCCAACTGTTTGTCTAATTTGTGCCACCGTCTCATCAATGAAATGTCCGGGAGTCCAATCGCCCGCACACCCGCAAATTCCGTAAGCGAAATTTTTCAGTAGGGCCAAGCCTTCGGTGCTGTGATAAACTTCCGGATGAAATTGAATGCCATAAACAGGGTTGTTGCTTTCCATAGAAAATGCCGCAACCGGAATCGATTCGGTTTTGGCGATGATGGTAGCGTGTTCTGGCAATGCCGTGATGGTATCGCCATGACTCATCCATACCTGAGATTCTGAACTCAAGCCTTGCAACAGGGCATTGCCTTCTTCGGAGCGAATCATCATGGCACGACCGTATTCTCTGTGATCGCTGCGTGAAACAACGCCCCCTTTCACTTTGGCCAACAATTGCGCACCATAGCACACGCCGAGGAGGGGACCGTGCGACATCAATCGATCCAGGTCCACCATGGGGGCATCGGTTTCGTTCACAGAACAAGGACTTCCGGAAAGGATTATGCCTTTAATGTCGGGGGTTAGCTCAGGAATGTGATTGAATGGGTGGATTTCGCAATACACGAAAAGTTCGCGCAGACGTCGGGCAATCAATTGCGTGTACTGTGAACCAAAGTCGAGGATGAGAATTTTTTCGGTCATGAATGTACTGCAAAGGTACTGAAATTCCCCCGAGTATTGCCACCCTTAAAGCCGATTACAGCGCAGAATCTGGGGGCATTTTTAACACTTGTTTCACCATCCATAAGGCCGCATTGCTGCTGCGTTGGATGATTTGCTCGCGGTTGCCAAACAAGCGAAAGGGTTTGCAGAATTGTGTCTCCTTGGTGGCTACGGCGATGTACACCAATCCCACGGGTTTTTCTTTGCTTCCACCGCCCGGACCTGCGATTCCTGTGGTAGAAATGGCCAAGTCAACCCCAAATTTCACCAAAGCGCCCTGAGCCATGGCCAAAGCACAGGCCTCGCTTACGGCGCCATGGGTTTCAAAAATTGTTGCATCTACACCCAATTCGCCCTGTTTGATTTCATTGGCATAAGCCACCAATGAGCCAGGGTAAATGGCTGAAATTCCTGGGGCTTGCATCAATCGGTGTGCCACCCAGCCCCCAGTGCAACTCTCTGCCGTGGTGAATCGGATGTTGTGTTTGATGAGATATTGGGATACGTAGAAGGCGGGATCGATATCGCCCAAACAAAATACATCCTCGGGGATGGATTCTTGTAATTGGGTAAAATATTGGTCGATGTTGGACTGAGGTTCCGCGGACGTCGACACCTGAGACAGTCTCAATTTAACCATGTTGAAATTGGGGAGGTAGGCCAAAGACAAGTGGGGTGGAAGTGAAGCTTCGAAGGATTCTAGCTGTCGCGATAACAGGCTTTCCGCTTTTTGCAGGGTAACCAGTGTGCGGTGTTCCACTGTGGGTAGGGGGAATTTCGACTGCAATCGGGGAATTACGCGTTCCTCCGTGAGGTGATATACTTCCCCAGGTACACCGGGCAGTGATACCAATACTTTGCCTTGTTGGTCGAACCACATGCCGGGAGCAGTGCCAACCGCATTGTGCAGGGTTTCACAGGCTGCGGGAACCTCGGCTTGTACTTTGTTTGTTTCCAACATCAAACGACCACGCGCCGCAAAGAGGGCTTCCAAATGACCGAGTACGGCTTCATCCATTCGGTATCCACACTGATAATACTGACACAGTGTTTTTTTGGTGATGTCGTCTTTGGTTGGACCCAAACCGCCGGTCATGATCACCAGATCTACCCTAGAAAATGCTTCGGTCAATGCTCCCAAAATGGCCGATTCTTTGTCGCTTACCGCAGTTTTCCTGGAAATGGAAATGCCAATACCGCCCAATTTTTGTCCAAAATAGGCACTGTTGGTGTCGATCGTTTGACCAATCAACAGCTCGTCGCCGATGGTGATAATTTCCGCTTCCATGGTGCAAAAATACGCAGGCAAGGAGGAACTTGACCACAACAAACCGTTAACTTTGTTGCATGTCTTTGCCTATTATCATCTACACAGATGGAGCAGCCCTTGGCAATCCAGGACCGGGGGGATACGGCGCGGTTTTGATGCATGCCGAACATCGCAAAGAATTATCAGGTGGGTTTCGCAGAACCACCAACAATCGCATGGAACTGTTGGCTGTGATCATGGCCCTAAAACACATCAAGACACCCGGTTTGCCCATTCAGGTTTACACCGATAGCAAATACGTTTGTGATGCCATTGAAAAACGATGGTTGTTTGGTTGGAAAGCCAAAGGATGGAAAAAAGTGAAAAATGTGGATTTATGGCAAACCTTTTTGGGACTCTATGAAGTTCACAAACCCAAGTTTTATTGGGTGAAAGGCCATGCTGGGATCAAAGAAAATGAGCGCTGTGATGTGCTCGCTACTTCGGCGGCTCAGTCAAAGCCCACCGACATCGATGTCAATTACGAACGTTACGAACAAGAGGAAAAGTCCTCAGGCGGATTGGACCTCTAACAAATGTTGGGCATTGAGTTTCGCCGCGTCGCTGGGGTTTCTACCTGACAGCATTTCGGCGATGGCTAGAATTCTGCCTTCTGAATCTAGGGTGCGAATTTGTGTTTCGCTGATGTCGGCCTCGTTATTTTTAAAGACAAACAGCTGATGATTGCCCGAGGCTGCAACTTGGGGTAGGTGGGTAATGGCCAATATTTGCTGACGCTTTCCCTGTTTGCGCATCAAATATCCCAAGCGGCTCGCCACTTCTCCGCTCACTCCAGTGTCGGCTTCATCGTATATCAACGTCGCCAACTGCTTTAAGTCGGCAATGATGGTCCTCATACAGAAGTTCAATCGAGAAATTTCACCACCCGAGGCCACCTTTTCGATGGGCATGGGTGTTTGGCCTTTATTGGCACTAAACAATAGGGTGATTTTGCTGTTGCCGTATTCTTGGAATGATTCAGTTTGCTCTAATTGTATCGCCATTTGAGCAAAAGGCATTTCCAATTGTTGTAAGTGGGATACCACCTGCTGAGCCAAATCCTCTTTTCGGTTCAAACGCTTTGCATGGAGTTCGTCGGCCAATGCAGACATCCGTGTTTCGGCCTCATGTAACGCTTGCATCAGCGACTGTATTTCTGATTCCAAATGATGTTCACCGGCGTGGGTGGCTTCTAAAGCCTCTTTTTTACTGATCAACGCTGAAGCTTCTGTACACGCGTGTTTTTTTAACAATTGCTGCAAATCCGCGAATCGATCGTTTAAGGCATCAAGTCGCTGTGGGTTGCTTTCGTGGTTGTGTATGGCACTTTCAATGTCCCGTGAAAGTTCTTTGGCCTCAATGGAGAGTTGATTTATTCTCTCGTAGAAGTCCAACAAATCCTTTCCCAAGGAAGCAAATCCTTTTAATTCCGATTTGATTTTGGCGGTAATGTCGAGCAGGCTACCGTCGCCACCGTCGAGCAAGGCCGATGATTTTGAGAGGGCGTAAGAGAGTTGTTCTGATTGACTCAAGAGACTGATTTCTTGCTCCAGATCCAATTCTTCGCCAGCCACGGGGTTGAACGTTTGTAATTCATTGAGCAAATATTGATGGTAATCCGAATCACGCTGAATTTGGGCTAAAGCGGATTGCTTTTCCTTCAACGTAGCTCTGAGATGCTGTACTTCGTGTAGGGCGGTTTGATACGTGAATAGGAGGTTTTCTGTGCCGGCAAACGCATCGAGCAATTTCATTTGTTCGTCGGCCTGGGTAACCAACAATCCGGTGTGTTGAGAGTGGATTTCCAACAGTTGATGACCCAACCACTTGAGTTCGGTAACCGTTACAGGCGAGTCGTTGATAAAGGCGCGCGATTTGCCATTGGGGTGCCATTCTCGTCTGACGGTGCAGACGGTTGAATAGTCCAAATCCCGGGATTCAAACGCCTTGGCCAAGTCCATTTGCTCGAGGTTAAATTCGGCTTCGATGATACATTTCTGGGATGCATCTAAAATGGCGGAACTGTCTCCGCGATCGCCCATTACAAGACCAATGGCCCCCAACAAAATACTCTTACCTGCACCGGTTTCTCCGGTGATGCTGGTGTAGCCCGACTGAAAATCAATGTCCAGGGCCTTGATCAGCGCGTAGTTTTGTATTTTCAGGTGGGTCAACATGGTGTATGGTGCTTTATCGAGTGATGATCGTGTTCAACGTCCAAAGGTTATCTTGGATGTCCTTCTTGTGTTCAATGGCCTCTTTGAACGGAGTGAATTTGATTTTGTTATCTACCACACCCACGGCTTGGTTGCGTTCCCCTTCAATGAGGGCTTTCACGGCGTGAGCACCCAATCGAGAAGCCAAAATTCGGTCATTGGCTGTGGGTCTTCCACCCCGTTGGATATGGCCCAAAACCGTCACCTTGCAATCCGTATCTGGATAAATCGTTTGAAAACGCTTGGCGATGTCGTAGGCGTGACCTTCTTCTTCACCTTCCGCAACCACAAAAATGCTAAATTCTTTTTTGCGGGCTTTGGATTCATATAACTTTACGATGTCTTCAAATTCGTTGCCTCTTTCAGGAATGAAAATGCCTTCGGCTCCACCAGCAATGCCAGCGTGCAAGGCGATATGTCCTGAATGACGCCCCATCACCTCAATGAAAAATACGCGGTTGTGGGCATCCGCTGTGTCGCGAATTTTATCGATGGCTTCCATGGCCGTATTGATGGCCGTGTCGTACCCGATGGTTGCATCGGTACCCCACAGGTCGTTGTCGATGGTTCCCGGACATCCAATACTGGGTAGTCCATACTCTTTTTCGAATATCATGGCCCCAGTATAAGTCCCGTTTCCGCCGATGCAAACCAGTCCTTCTATACCCAAGGCGTGCAAATTTTCATGGGCCTTTTTTCGTCCTTCTGGGGTCATGAATTCCATGCTTCGGGCCGTCTTTAAAATGGTTCCACCCATTTGAATGATGTTGGCCACGCTGCTGGGCGTCATCACTTGAATTTCGTTTTCAATGAGCCCTTGATAGCCACGCTGAATGCCGTAAACTTCAAGGTTATAGTGAGCACAGGCGCGAATGACGGCACGAATGCATGCGTTCATGCCTGGTGCGTCTCCTCCTGAGGTAAGTACTGCGATTTTTTTCACGGAGTACAAAATACGACAATATTTCGTTGCGATTATTAACAAAAAACCCCGCGGATGCGGGGTTTTTGCAAAAGATTATAGTTTATCGAATATTAGTTGTCGATCTTCTTGTAGCTGAATTCCACGTAGTCGTTGTGGTTTCCAATGGCCGTCAAATCTTGAATTTTAGTAACTTTCACAATGTACAAGTTGAAAGGAAGGTCTTGACCTGATTTCACCAAATACACATCACCAACAGCCAAGGTAGCAGTTTGTGCGGTTGCAGCTGCGCTGTTGGCTTTCCACAGGTTGTAGATGTAAGTTGTGGTCGATGCATTCGTGAAATCGTTAGACGTTACTTTCACAAATTTGCTGTTGTTGTCAGAGCCCCAAATTTTGGAAAACTGGTCCATGCTTGAAGTTGTTTTGTCCATCAAGTCCTTCACAGTAGCGCTCGCACTGGTCAACAAACCAACCCCTTTGTTCAAGTCGTAGGCGTTTTCAAAACCGGTGTTTCTGGCGTTGTAGATTAACTGTGTTGCCAATCCCAACAAAGGAGCAGTTGGAGGAATTACATTGATCTTTACAGTGGTGCTTGCAGTTTGTCCGTTGGCATCTTTGGCAGTGAAGGTGTAAGTAACCACATCATCAACGCTACCAGCCAAACGGTGTTTAATCACAAAACTCACGGAGTTGCCATTCACTGCTGTGTCTTTAACCATAACAGCCGCTTTGCCGTTGATGCTGTAGTTTGCGGTAATTCCGCTCAATGCACCAGAACCGGAAGTAGCAGATACAGAAAATGAAAGCAATGAATCACTCATTACGCTGATGTCGCCGCTTACAAATTTTGCACCGGCAGTCAATGAAATGGTGGGTTTAGGATCGTTGCTGTCGCCACCGCATGAGCCCAAAAAGGCAGCTACGGGCAAAGTCAACGCGAGGAGTAAATGTTTGAATTTCATAAGTAGTTGTTTATATCGCAAATTTCAAGAAAAAACGCAGTTTTCCAAATCTAAACGCAGGTATTTTCGTTAAGCGACAATTTGTCATAACAAAAGTTTCGACCTCCATTTTTGTCGCATTACCGCCTTTGGCACAAGCCTTGATATTTTTGCAGTCCAATGTTTAACAACAAAGAAGTGTTTTTTGCCCACGATTCCGACTCCGATTCTTTCGATGATGCGCCAGAGTTTCTGCCATTGTTCTCAAAACAAGAAGAGGATGAAAGCAATAAAATAGAAGTTCCTGCTGAACTGTCTGTGCTTACCATGCGCAACACAGTGTTGTACCCCGGGGTTATTTTTCCCATCACCGTGGGCAGAGACAAAAGCATCCGCTTGATAAAAGACGCCAACAAACGCGGGAAAATTATCGCCGTAGTGGCGCAAAAGAATCCCAATGTGGAAGATCCCAGTATCGACGACCTATACACGGTGGGTACCCTCGCTCAAATCGTGCGTATGATGCGCATGCCCGATGGCAGTTCTACCGTAATTCTACAGGGGAAGCGACGCATCAACATCGATGAATACACCCAAACAGAACCCTATTTTAAGGCCAAGGTGAGTTCGTTGCCCGATGTTGCTGGAAAAGAAACCAAAGAGTACAAAGCCACCATCGATTCCATCCGCGACATCTCCCATAAGATTATCAACCTGTCGCCCCAGATTCCTTCAGAGGCCAGTGTTGCGCTGCGCAACATCGATTCCCAAACGTTTTTGATTCATTTTGTCAGCAGCAACCTCAACATTTCTCAAGGAGAAAAGCAAACGCTGCTAGAAACCCTGGATCCGGCCCTTCGTGCTACTTTGGTGCTGACCCATGTGACCCAAGAGTTGCAACTGTTGGAATTGAAAGACCAGATTCAGAGTAAGGTTCGCACTGATATGGATAAGCAGCAAAAAGAGTATTTTTTGCAGCAGCAA
>JBANFU010000116.1:0-3417 GCA_037975865.1 Bacteroidota bacterium | reverse complement strand
CCTTGCATCGGTACATCCAATGTGGATTTAAGCTGCCCGTCTTCCCAAAGTACATGGAATGTCAACCCAATTTGCATCTGTCCCGCAGCCACCGTGCCTTTCCAGTAGCCAATCCATTTTTGTTGATCCGAAGATTGCGCCAAAACTTGCGCACACCATAAAAAGAGGGCCATCAAGGCAATGGCAGTTTTTGTTTTTTTCATGTTAAATCAAAGTGTGGGATACCCCCATTTTTGCTGGCTCTACATCAGTAAATCCAATGTGATTCAATTTGGTTTCAAAACTGGCCATGCCGCTGGGTTCGCCATGAACCAAGAAAATTTTCTTGACTTTTTGGGGATCCTGACACAGTAAATAATCGCACATTTCCTGCCAGTCCGCATGCGCACTGAAATTGTCCATGCGGTGAATTTCAGCCTTTACCCGGTGTAGGTCGCCGAAAATTTTCACTTCCTCCCGACCTTCAATCAGTTGTCCAGCCAAACTCCGTGGCGAGGCATATCCCACCAACAAAATCGCACAGTTAGGGTTTTCAATGTTGTTGGCAATGTGGTGTTTGACCCGGCCTGCATCCGCCATGCCACTGGCCGAAATGATGATGCTGGGCTGTTTCTCGTCGTTGATGGCTTTGGATTCCTCGAGTTTCGACACGTAATGTAAATTCTGAAATGCAAAAGGGTCGCCGTCACGGGAGATATAATCCAAAATTTGGGGATTGAAACTCTCACGGTGGATAGACATGACCTGTGTAGCCTTTACACTCAATGGTGAATCCACGTATACCTTGATCGATGGTAATTTGTCCTCATGCTCCAACTGGTCAAGCAAGTAAATGATTTCTTGGGTTCGGTCTATCGAAAAGGCGGGAATGATGATTTTGCCTTGTTTTTCAACGCAAATGTGTTGTATCAGCGCCAACAATGGCTCCTTGGCATCCTCGCTGGGCAAGTGTTTTCGATTGCCATAAGTGCTCTCACAAATGATGTAGTCTGATTGTGGAAATGGAAATGGCCCTTCCAGAATTTGATCATTCGGACGTCCGATATCACCCGTAAAAGTAAGTGCGATGGTTTTGTTGTCGAGGCTTTGTAGCGACAAATGAATGCAACCGCTTCCCAAAATATGGGCATTCGGAATCAATTGGAACTTACAGGTTTCGTCGATTTGAAACCAAGCCTCATCCTCCACGATTTCCATTTGACCGAGTGTTCTTACTACATCTTTTTCGGTATACAACGGCTCTATGGCGGCTTCTCCGCGTGCAACACGCCTTTTGTTGACACGATTCAAATCCGATTCTTGAATGTGAGCACTGTCTAAAAGCATCATGTCGCACAGATCTTTTGTGGCACTATTGCAATAAATGGGACCTGAAAATCCATCCCTTACCAATCGTGGTAACAAACCCGTATGGTCGATGTGGGCATGCGACAAAATCACGCAATCGATGGTTCGCGGATCAAAACCCCAATGGCGATTTAAAGCATCGCCTTCGGCGCCTTCGCCCTGGACAAGACCGCAATCGAGAAGGATGTTTGTGCCTAGGCTGCTGGTGATCAAATGTTTGGACCCCGTAACCCGTTGTGCGGCTCCATAGCAAGTGTAGGTTGGATGTAGTAGCATATCGAATGAGCGATTAAAAATACATCGCAAAGCTCGCTTTTACACCCACATTGCGATAAGAATTTGCTTCCAAATAGGTCATTCTCCAAATCAAATCAATGCGGATGCATTTGAAAATATTTTCAATGCCAACACCCAATTCCCAATAGGGTTTTTTGTCGAACGTTTTGAACTGAGTAATCGGTTGACCTTGCCAGCTTTCAGGTATGAGCAAACGATTCTTCTCTTGCAACGTGCCGTAAATCGCCTTGGTCGATACAACTTCTCTTAACTTGAAGTGGTTTAACAAGGGGATTCGGTTGATTACGTAGCCATTGAAATGGTGTTCAAAACTCAATTGAAGGCTTTTGTCCGACACAAATTCGAAGATTCTCATTTGGTTGTAGGCATTTTGGCTATACATGAAGCTCTGATTCCCCACATAAACAGTTAACAGCGGGTAGGGGAGCAGGCCAAATATCTGGGCGTAGTCCACTCCGAAAATACTCCGTCCCATGATGCTCCAAGTTTGGTCGTACTCATACCCCAGTTGTAGTTTGGTATAGTTGTACTGCGATCCCAACAATCCCTTGATGCCCTTTTGCACATACAAAGAATATTTTGGTCCACCCGCGCTGAATGTCATCCTGTCGTAATCCGTTCTGATGTCGTAACTCTTGGGGTGATAAAACAATCGGAACGATAAATAAGCGTTGGTGATTTTGTTGGAGATGGTGGCGGAATCTGTGTTTGGGTAGTTTGAATAATAGGCAAACCGGTAGTTTTTTACATACGGGAAATTGTAGTTTCCATGAAATGCACCGGCAGTTATTCTCAATCCGGGTCGCAAATCGGTGCCCAAGTTCACTTTGCTCTGTCTCACCAAGGTGATGTTGTTCGAACCAAACAAATTGAAGGCGGTAAACAAGCTTTGGGCGTATAGTTCATTGTCGGTAAGTCCAATGAGTTCCGTATCGTAAGTGTGCGATAGACTCAGTTTTGTGTAATAGGTTCGATTGAGAATAAAGTCGGTTTTTAGTCCGTATTTGAAGGCTTCATCACGAAATCCATAGGCCAAGAACCCTGTCATCAACATGTTTTTGGAAATCGCTGGCGTTGTTCTAAAGCCCATTTTCATGCGGAATCCTTCGTAGGGGTTCCAACTGGCCAAAGTATAGTAGGGTCCAAAATCCAATTTGCCCACGTGTTGATAGCCATCCACCAAGAAATTGACCAAGTCGATGTAGGACTTCACCCGCGGCAAGCTGTTCAGGGTATCAATTTTTCCAGAAATTCTGGTTTCCTCTGCCGATTGTTTGATGTGAGCATGGGCTGTCCAAAAGGTGTCCGCCATCAGATTGGCCTCCGGTGCAATTTGGATGCGGTTGTCGAAAAATCTCGACGGAAATTCCATGCCATAACGCATGTTTTTGCATGAAAGGACATTGGTCGCTACCATGCCTGCCGCTTGTTCAGACAGTTCGCCGATGTCGATCATAACCCTTGCCTTGGTGCAGAAATAGGCACCCAGTGGAGTGGGTTCGTACTCTTGAGAGAACTTGAGTTTTTCTACGTAATTCAAATTGGCAGCACCCGTAATTTCAACACTCAACCGCACAATCGCACCGGTGGAGTCTTCTATCCAAATGAAACCACTCAAAGCAAGGTCTCTTGGGTTTTTCGGGGTGACTTGGATTTGAAACAGTCTTCGCGGGCCCAATTTGTCGACGTTGACAAGTTTGTAGTCGTAGATGAGTTCAGCTCCCGGACTGATGGGCGTTGGGATGCCTTTGTCCAACACAACCAAACTCTCAT
>JBANFU010000088.1:0-5205 GCA_037975865.1 Bacteroidota bacterium | reverse complement strand
AACCCAGTCCTACACCCACCAAAAAGTCCAAACGTGCCCGAATTTCCTTGATCAATTCTGTGGCAATGGTGGCTTGTCGTTCCGTGAGTTTTTCATCCACCCCATCAAACCAAGCCTTCAGCACGTCGATGTTGAGATTGCTGAGTTCGGCGATGTTTTTATCGGCCACCAAAAAATGCAGTGATTCTTTTTTCAACCGAGCGCCCGCACATACCTCACAGGTCTTTTGATGCATGAATTCTTCAGCCCACTGACGCAGTTTGTCGTCCTCGGATTCAAAATAATTCTCCGTGATGTAATGCACCACGCCTTTGTATTGGCTCTCGTAGGTCTTCTTTTGTCCTTGGTGATTGACATGACTCACCATGATGGTTTCGTCGTAACCGTACAAGATGCATTGCAATTGGTCGTCGCTCAGTTGGGAGATGGGATCGGCCAAGCTAAAATCGAGCACTTTACTCAACGCACGTAGTTGGCTGAACGTCCAATTTTCGCGCAATTCGCCAATGGGTACGATGCCGCCGCGGTTGATGGATTTGCTGCGATCGGGAATAATAAATTCTATGTTGACCTCGGCGGTTTCGCCCATGCCTTCGCAGTTGGGACAAGCACCGTAGGGCGAGTTGAATGAAAAGGAATTGGGCTGGGGTTCGTCGTAACTGAGACCAGAGATAGGGTCCATCAGGAAACGAGAGAACGGCACCACTTTTTCATCGGCATCTTGAACCATCATGTTGCCACCGCCCATTTTCATGGCGATTTTTACACTTTCCGATAATCGTCCGGTGGAAACCCCTTGCACTTGCAAACGGTCGATCACTACTTCAATGTCGTGAATTTTGTAGCGGTCCACCTGCATGCTACCGGTGATATCGGTGATGTGTCCGTCGATGCGAACTTTGTTGTATCCTTTTTTCTTGATTTGTTCGAAGAGTTCGCGATAGTGTCCTTTTCTGCCTTTAACCACTGGGGCTAGAATGGCCACTTTCTGACCTTCGAATTTGTTCACCATGGCATCGATGATTTGATGTTCGGTGAGTTTGACCATTTTTTCACCGCTCAAGTAGCTCACGGCTTCACCGGCTCTAGCGTACAGCAAACGCAGGAAATCGTATACTTCGGTCACCGTGCCTACGGTGCTTCGGGGGTTTTTGCTGACTGTTTTCTGTTCGATGCTGATGACGGGACTCAGTCCACGTACTTTGTCGACATCCGGACGTTTCATGTCGCCAATAAACTGCCTGGCGTAGGCCGAGAAACTTTCGAGGTAGCGACGCTGTCCTTCTGCGAACAACGTATCAAAGGCCAAGGAACTTTTTCCTGAACCCGAAAGTCCGGTAAAGACAACCAATTTGTTGCGGGGGATAACCAGGTCAACGGACTTCAAATTATGTTCGCGCGCACCCAAAATTTCGATGCTGGGTTCGTTGGCATCGGGTTGATGAATGTGCGTGGAATGTCCGTTTTTCATGGAATCTGCAAAGGTACAAAACAATTATCGGAAAGAAAGGTGTTTGCGCTTTTTGGAAATAATTACCAACTGCCGCCGGCGCCGCCGCCGTTGAAGCCCCCGCCACCACCAAATCCACCCCAATCGCTGGAGCCGCCACCGCCGAAACCGCCTGATGAACCGCCGCCCCAGCCACGACCGAAACCGCTCCCCACGGCCCCCCAGAAAAAGGGGTTGCTGCCCAAACCGCTTTGGTAGTGGCCGCGACGAGAATACCCGCCACCACCGCCACCGCCTCGGCCACTGCGGGCAATCAAAACCAGTACGATCAGGGTGATTAAAATGCTGACATATCCGCCCTTGCTTTTGTTTTTCTTGGTCGCACGTCCTTTGAATTTGTTTCGTATGGCCTTTTCGTAGGCGAGCACCGTTTGGTCTATGCCCAGCGCGTATTGTTCGTTTCTGAAATTGGGTACAAGATAATCTTGGTGAATCTGACCAATTCTACTGGCACTCAATCGGTCTTGCAACTGTTCGGCTGTTACCGTTTGAAACTTGCGGTCTTCGACGGCGATATACAACAGCATGCCGTTGTTTTTTCCTTCAATACCCACTTTCCATTCTCGCGCCAAAAACATGGCCCGATCAAACGCCGAATAACCATTGGCAGATTTTTCAATCACTACCGCTATTTGCACTGAGGTAGAATCCTCGAATTGATAGAGTCTTTCTTCCAAGGCTTGCACCTCTTCTGGTTTGAGTAGGCCCGCGTAATCATTGACGTGTCCTTTGTATTTGGGCAGGGATTGTTCTGCCCAAACGGTAGAGACGCAGAGCAATGCTAGGAGCATCCAGAGCCCACGCATCGACAAAGCCTGAAAAGGGGATATAGGTCCTTTGGATTTAGGCATCGGTCGAAATTTGGTTGCTAAGTTCGTTGGGGTTTTCGAGGTTGGGCGGAAAATGACTGGCTAAAATCTGTCCGATTTCTCTGATACCGCGAATCACGCCCGCCTTGAATTGTTGTTCCCGAAACAGCGCTTGCATGTGATCGCGAATTTCGTCCCAATCACGCGGCTGCATTTTCGCGTTGATTCCTGCATCGCCAAAAATGGCAAATTGTTTGCGCTCAGGCACCAAAAAAATGAGGATGCCATTGCGTGCTTCGGTCTGATGCATGTTCAATTTCGCAAAGGTGTTTTGGGCTTCACCCACAATGTCCTCGCCCTTGAATCGCTGGCTAATGTGCACGCGTATCTCAGCGGAGGTTTTTTCCTCGGCTTGGGCGATGGCCTCCACAACTTCGGCGGCTTCCGCTTCGGTGAAGAGTGATTTTTTTCGGTGAAACCCCAGCAGAATTGCGATGCGGGAAAAAACCAAAGCGATGGGCGCGAACATGTTATTCGCTCAGCGCACCCTTAATATCTACACGTTTTTCAGCGCCTTTATCGGCCGCGAAACCGGTCTTTTTCTCAAAGCCAAACAGGCCGGCAAAAATGTTGCTTGGGAATTTGCGCACGCCCATGTTGTATTTCTGCACGGCTTCGTTATAATCGCTTCTGGCGGTGCGAATCATGTTTTCCATTTCGGAAATCTCGTGCTGCAAGTTTTCAAATCCCTTGGTCGACTTCAACTCAGGGTAGCGCTCCATAACAACCATCAATCGGCTCAAAGCGGATGACTGTGTCATGGCGATTTTGTCGATGCTCTCGGGTGTAAGTTGTTCATTGCCTACTTTGATTTGTCCCACGCTGGCACGGGCATTGGTGATTTCGGCCAAGGTGCTTTTTTCAAACTTGGCTTCGGCGCTTACGGCTTCGGCGATTTGTACGATTTTGTCGGCACGGGTTTGGTACGCCACCTCTACGTTATTCCACTTGGTGGTGAGTTTTTCATCGTTGTCAACCAACGAATTGTAGCTGCTTTTGATCCACAAAAAAACGATGAGGATGACCCCTACGATGATGAGGGTACGAATGGTTTTGCTGTTCATGATTTAATTTCTAACCCAAAGGTATTAGCAAAATGCTTGCCCATCTTCTCTTTTACTTCGAACATGTCAATTTTTCCGCCCAATTCCATTTCCATGCTTGTTACCCCCTTGTCAACAATGCCGCAGGGCACGATGTGGTTGAACATGCTGAGGTCGGTGTTGACATTGAGGGCCAAGCCGTGCATACTGACAAAACGACTGCATTTGATACCAATGGCTGCGATTTTGCGTTCATTGGGCTTGTCGATATCGATCCAAACGCCAATTCGATCGGGAATGGTGCCCGCGGTGATGCCATAATCGGCTAGGGTTTGGATGATGCACTGTTCGATGCTTTGCACAAATGTCTTGATACCCATATTCAAGGCTTCCAAATCAAAAATGGGGTAGACCACCAACTGACCTGGACCATGGTAGGTAATGTCGCCACCCCGCTCGATGTCGTACACCTTGGCCTGCATATCAACCAACGTCTCATCCGATGCCAACAGATTTTGTCGGTCCGCACTCTTCCCAAACGTATACACATGCGGATGTTCGATCATGATCAAATGAAACGGGGTGGTATTTTCCTTGTTCGATTTCTTTTCGATCATGTTGTTGAATAATCCTTTCTGGAAGTTCCAAGTTTGATCGTAGGGTTCGTTTTGCAATAAATGCAACTGACAAGGTAACATGTTGCAAATTTAGCCAATTTGCTCGGCTGCGTTTGTAGAATCTCTGGTTGAGTCTCAACTTTGTTTTATGGTGATAGAAAAGGGCAAAACCATCGCCCAGCATGTGGGTAAGGCGGGAGAGCAACGGGCTGCGGAGTGGCTGTGGTTGAAAGGATTTGATATTGTGGAGCAAAACTGCCGGGTGGGCAGGTATGAGGTAGATTTGGTGTGTAAACAAAACCGCGATTGGGTGTTTGTGGAAGTGAAAACCCGAACGGAATCGTGGGGTGCATCGCCAGAAATAGCGGTGGATTACAAAAAACGACAGCATTTGCAGAAGGCCGCCCAAGGGTACATGAAACGAAAGGGGTTGGAAACCCTGCCCAGGTTGGATGTAGTAGCCGTTTCTATAATGAGCCACGGAACTCAAATGATGTATTTTCGAGGGAAATAATTTACGAAGTAAGCAACCCCTTTTAAAAAATAGATGTCATTGATTTTATAGGTTCTTGCCATAAAGCCAGAAACTTTCAATTTAATTTGCGGAACGAAAATGAGACTAAGAAAGATTTGTTTGGCCATCGGGCTAGGTTTGTTCGGATTTTTTCAGGGGCTGGGTGCTCAACATAAATGTGGTTCAGATCAATATCATCAGCATTTAAAGCAACAGGACCCGTCCATTGCCATCGCTGAATCTGAAATCAACACGGTTTTAAAAGAGAAGTCCTTGGAGAGCCGAGCGGCCATTTACACCATCCCTGTGGTGTTTCATGTGATTCATACCAACGGTCCGGAGAACATTTCCAGAGAGCAAATTTTGGATCAAATTCGGGTGCTAAACAACGATTTCAACTTGTTGAACGGCAACAGAACCAAGTTGCGCTCAGTCTTCAATGGGTTGGCCGCCGATTGTCAGATCAAATTTGAATTGGCCAAAATTGATCCCAACGGGAATTGTACGGAGGGTATCAATCGGGTGTACTCGTCAGCGGGAGTGCAGATGGATATGACCACAGAAAAGGTAAAGTCTTTGATCAATTGGAATTACAAGAAATACCTGAATATTTGGGTAGTTTCTTCCATATCAGGCGGTGTTGATGGAGGTG
>JBANFU010000049.1:0-4833 GCA_037975865.1 Bacteroidota bacterium | reverse complement strand
GGACCGGCATCAGGGTCTTCTGCCAGCACCCCATGGTTCACTTCGATACTGTGATGATTCTCTGTTTCGTGGGGTCTCTCGATCCCGTGATTGTCATCCAGCCCTAAAGGCTTCGGCTCCTGATTCACCGGCGCCATGGTCAAATCCACCTCTTCCTCTTGTCCGCGAGAGACCACAAAATCATCAAATCGTTCGATGATGGGTGGGGCGGGATTCACCACTTTTCCGGGCTCTGTTGGCGTGGCTGTTTTGAGCGATATCTGGGTGAGGGCGTCTCGTTCTGCTTCCGACAAGGGCGGAGTATCATCGCGCAGTTCAACATCAATCACATCTTCATCCAATGGATCTACGGCAAAATCTTCGTGTATACTGGCTTCAAATCCAGAGGGCTCCACGATATCAGTGTTGGTCTTGTTGGATGAGAGGCCCTCATATGGGTCGCCGCGCAGCGGCGACCCATATGAGGATGCCCATGCACCAGAATTAATATCCGCGTCATCATACTCTTCTTCATCCAAATCGGTTTCCAACAATTCGCCGTTGGCGCCGTATTTCATTTTGATGTTGGCGAAAGGATTTACATTGAGGAAGAAAATCGAATAGATAACCGCGAAGGCGGCCAAGAAAAAAAACGCACCCACGCTGCCAATGGCCGACTCCAATTGTTGATTGCCGAAGTAACCAAAAGACCCAGCCAACAACGGCCACCAACGCAAGGCAAATCCTGCGAACAAAGAAAACCAAACGACAAACAATACGGTGTGAACTGCAATTCGAAGCAGAGAAAATGGGCGGTAGTCAAACAACAAATAAAGTCCTGACAAGAAGATGTAGGGCAGCAGTGCGTAGGCCGCAAGGCCAAAACCATTGTGAACAAACTTAAACGCCAATTTGGCGCCGTAATATCCCATGGCATTTTTGGCAGCACCGTTGTAGTAGTGAAGGCCATCTTCGCTGGCCGACATTAAACTCTGATCCAACTTCCAAGAAAAGAAGAATGACGTGAAACTGATGGCGAGGACCGCGGAAAATACAACCAATAAAAAGCCAAACACTTTGCGGGTTGGCTCGTGTTGCAACGTCAGAATCGACCAAACATCTTTCCCCGATATTTTTTCAAGTTTATCCTGGTCTCCACGAAGAAAATCGGGACGTTGGTCTTTATTTTTTTTCCTACTAGCCATAATCCAATAAACGAAAGTAAGCGGGAATGTTGGCCTGTGCTCACGCGTGCGCGGGCGAGTTTTGCACGGTTCAACGAAGTGTTTAATGAATCATTCAATCATTGGGTTCAGGAGCCCCATTTTCGTACCCCGAAGTTGCTCCGTTTCTGTTTCTCGGAAGCACCTTGATTCTGTTCCTCAGACGTACCCTGATTCTGTTCCCAGGACGTAACCAGATTCTGTTTCTCAGACATACCCTGATTCTGTTCCCTCAAGTTACTCAATTTCGTGCCCCGAAGTCACTGCGCTTCCTTGAATTGAAGCGCGGAAACAACCAATAATCCAAAGTGATTTTTCCGCGACCGGTCCACAACTTTAAATCCTTGAGGGCGCCACGCTCTTGCTTGCCAAGAATTCCGTTCTCCAGAAGTGAATTTTTAAAGCACACTTTTATTAGATCTTTTGACCATTGAAATGTACACTTATTGCGAACCTCGTTTTGAAGCGTTTCAGACCAATTTTTGAGTAAAACACACCAAATTAAAAATTACAATTTATTGATTATCAATTGTTTAAAAATAATATTTTTCAATGAAATTGATTAATTTAAGCAATTATTTGTTCCTAAATAGCGTACATTTCAACAACCCGGGTTTCGTAATTCGACCTGAATAAATAATTCACTCTCAGAGAATTTTGCACGCCCAATCATCATTTGAATTTTGCGCAGCCGGGTTTCTACCCCAACCGATTTCATTAACGAATGAGCTCAACCAGCGAGGGAACCGCAGCGAAGCAAGAGAACCGCAGCGAAGCGAGGGAACCGTTGCGAAGCAAGGGAACCGCAGCGGCGCGAGAGAACCGCAGCGAAGCAAGGGAACCGCAGCGGCGCGAGAGAACCGCAGCAGCGGCGCGGCGCGGGCGATATCATCGTAAATTGGGATAAATGCTGTATCTTCGGCTGTTGTAGCGAAATTGGGTACATGAACAAAGCCTTTGAAATCACGGTGTTAGGAACCTCGTCGGCCACGCCCACCAAATACCGACACCCAAGTGCGCAATACGTGCGCCTAGAAGGCAACTATTTTCTCCTCGATTGCGGCGAAGGCGCGCAGCGACAGCTATCGCGGTACGGACTTCGCACCCAACGAATCTCCCATGTGTTCATCACGCATCTCCATGGCGACCATTATTTCGGCTTGCCAGGCCTGATCACTTCGATGGCGCTCTTCGGTAGGATCGACCCCCTCACCATCGTTGGGCCACCTGCCCTCAAAAGTATCATCGAAGTATTGCTAACCGAAAGCGATTCCGTACTACCCTATCCGCTGCATTTCGTTCCAACCCAAACATCGCACATCGAAACTGTAGCCGAAACCGATCAATTTGCCGTAGTTTCTGTCCCCCTGAAACACCGCGTACCCTGCACAGGATTCCTCATCCACGAAAAAGGACCTGAACGCAAACTCAACGTAGACGCCTGTGTTCAACATCAAGTCCCCATGGAATTTTATGAATCCATCAAAATGGGCGCTGATTACCACAGCACATCCGGCAAAATCATCCCCAACGCAACCCTGTCAACCGCCGGCTACAAAAACCGAACCTACGCCTACATCACCGATACCATCTTCGATCCCGACTATCTCGTACCCCTGCTACAAGAGGTAGATCTTCTTTATCATGAAGCCACCTTTCTGCACGACCGCGTAGACCGCGCGGCTGAAACACACCATAGCACCGCTCTCCAAGCCGCGCAAATTGCCTCGGCTGCCCGTGCCAAACAACTGCTCATCGGCCATTTTAGCGCTAGATACAACGAAGCCGAACCCCTTCTCGATGAAGCGCAATCGGTGTTCAAGAATACCCTCGAAGCCGTTGAAGGTCAAACCTACTCGCTCTAATCTTAGGGAAATCGCCTTCGTGTTTAACCTGAGTGATCGGGAGTTTCAACCCCATTGCACTACCGAGAAATGTAGCGCAACTGCTTCAGCTTGGAGATATTCTTGTACATCAACACCAGCACCGGAAAGCGCAGATTGTTCTTGCGAATCGCCCGCCAATCCTCACACTTTTTCGAAATCCAGTTGCCCCACTGATTGCTTACCCCGCCCCATCGCATCAAAGTGATCAAACCCGGCTGGTAACTCCACTTGTATTGCGCCTTCTTCATCAACCGCAACATGAAATCATAATCGGCCGCAATGCGGAACGACAAATCAAAGCCCCCGTGCTCCACATACAAACAACGCTTGATAAACAACGTAGGATGCGCCGGCATCCAACCGTGCTCTAAACGCCACAGAGTAAACTTCTTCCCCCGCCAATCACGCAAAATGCGCGTGGTATCATCCGATCGCACATACTGCAAATCCCCATACACACCATCACAAAGATCGCGCTGAAACGTGGCCGCCACATGCAACAAAACATCGCTGTGCGCGTACAAATCATCGGCATGCAAAAACCCCACTACCTCACCCGTAGATAGGGCCAATCCCTTATTCAACGCCTCATAAATTCCTGAATCAGGCTCCGATACATACCGGATTCTTGCGTCCGTCTGCGTCGCCAACCACGCTTGGGTACCGTCCTTAGAATTTCCATCTACAACCACCCACTCAAAATCTTGATACGATTGTTTGAACAAGCTTTCCATCGCGCCAACCAACGTGTCTAAACTGTTGTAACTGGCCGTGATGATGGAAAACTTCATGTATGGATTTTATCAATAATTGGACCAAATTTCCTTGCTTTTGCTTGTCGCTCGTGACACGGAAGATTTTTATTATTGACTGCAAATTTACAATCACCGTTGCCCTAAGTCCGTCATTTTTATCCAAACACTTTGGTATACAGTGCAAGAATTTGGTGAACAACCGACCCACACTCCCCTAAAATAAAAAACGGAGCCGATCATCAGCTCCGTTAACACATTCAAATTCTGAAAATTAGCGTCGACTCACCACAATGTTCTCCATCACCAACATATCCATGCTGGTCCGCAAATAACAATCTATGGCCTCCGCCGGTGCATTCACGATGGGCTCATTCTCGTTAAACGACGTATTCAACAAAATGGGCACCCCCGTTGCGCGGTGAAATGCCGATATCAATCCATGGTACCGCGGCGATACCCCCGCATCCACCGTTTGGAGTCGGCCCGACCCATCCGCATGCGTTACCGCCGGAATCTCTGCCCGTTTCTCCACCCGAATGGGAAACACTTTTTCCATGAATGGCACCGGCTCATCCAACTCAAACCAGGCATGCACCTCTTCTTTCAATATACTGGGCGCAAACGGCCTAAAACTCTCCCTGCGCTTGATCTTCGCGTTCAAAATATCTTTGGCATCGCTTCGTCGGGGATCTGCGATGATCGACCGGCCACCCAAGGCTCGGGGACCAAATTCCGCCCTACCGTTAAACCAGCCCACAACGCCGCCATCCGTTAAACAGCCCACCACTTCTTCATACAACGCTTCATCCGGCAATTCCCGATAGGCCAATCCCAATCGCTCGCATTCTGACTTGATGAACGCATTGCTGTAATGCGATCCTGTATTGGCGTTAAACACCGCCTCGCTGCGCTGTTGTTTAGCCACCCTATGCTGCACCCAATAGGCACTGCCCATGGAAATGCCGGCATCGTGGCCCGCACTCGGAATAT
>JBANFU010000002.1:0-6142 GCA_037975865.1 Bacteroidota bacterium | reverse complement strand
TGTTTGTAACGACTATCATGTGCCTGACTGCTATTACATCAACAACGGAGATGGAACGTTTACCGACCAGTTTGATGTGGCGTTTAAGCATTCGAGTACCAATTCTATGGGCAGTGATGTTGCGGACGTGAACAACGACGGATTTTCTGATTTGATTACCGTGGACATGCTATCTGAAAGCCCAAGGCGATACATGTCGCTCATGGGCCCCAAAGACTATGATTACACCATGGTGGGGATCAAAAACGGTTACAAGCATCAGTACATGAAGAACAACTTACAAATGAACCTCGGCAACGGTCATTTTGCAGATTTGTCCTATTTGTATGGTGTGGCAAAGTCGGACTGGAGCTGGAGCCCACTATTATCGGATTTCAACGATGATGGTTTTACAGACATGTTTGTTTCCAATGGTTATTACAGAGATGTAACCAATTTGGACTTTATATTTTATCAAAGTACTGTTGAACAACAGCAAAAACGGGGGCTCACCCATGAAGAACTGCTGAAAAAACTGCCCTATGAAAAAATTCAAAACTTCTTTTTCTTGAACAACAACGGAGAGGGCTTTGTCAACAGAGCCAGTGAGGTGGGTTTGGAAGATCTGAGTTTGAGCACGGGTTCTGCCACTGGCGATTTGGATGGTGACGGTCGGTTGGACTTGGTGGTATGTAACCAAGGCGAAGTCCCTTTGGTATACAAAAATGTCAACACGCAGAATCATTTTATCAATATAAAAGCGGAAGGGAGCAACAACTCAAATCGATTTGGCATTGGCTGTCAATTGTATGTTTCGGATTCTGCAGGACAGTATAGAAAATTCGAAATCCAGCCTTCCAGAGGATATCAGAGCTCTTCTGAAGCCGTAGCGCACATCGGGCTTGGAGACAATGATCAATTGTCGGAATTGGTTGTTGTTTGGCCCAATGGAAAAGCACAAATATTAAAGGATGTTTCTGCCGACCAAACGTTGGTTGTGAAAAGCAGTGATGCCAACACAACTTGGGATAGAAACTTGATTTCCGCGGGAAACATTGCCTATTTCTCAGAAAATGAGAGTGAATGGGGATTGAATTTCAATCATGTTGAACAAGAAAATCCCGACTTCAAACGAGAGCCGTTGCTTCCTCATCGATATACGACATTGGGACCTGGCATGACTACGGGTGATGTAAACAACGACGGATTGCAGGATGTATTTGTGGGAAATGCCCGTGAAAGTGCGGGTTCTACCCTCTTCTTGCTTCAAAAAGACGGAAAGTATGTGACATCGTCGAGCCAGCCATGGAAATCTTTGGACGCCGATGTCATGGGCTCTTTGTTTTTCGATTGCGATGGGGATAAAGACTTAGATTTATACGTGGCTGTTGGGGGATCCGAGTTTGAATGGCCCTCAAACAAATACGAGCACCAGCTTTATATCAATGATGGTAAAGGTGGGTTTAGTTTGGGTAAAGGCCGACTGCCTAATGTGATATCAAGTGGAAGTTCCGTTACATCGTCGGACTTCGATGGGGATGGCGATCTCGATTTGTTTGTGGCGGGTCGACTGATGCCGGGCAATTGGCCCACATTGGAAGTACGCAGTTATCTGCTTCAAAACAATGGAGGAAAATTCAGGGATGTGACGGCTGCTTTAGCACCTGACTTGGAAAATGCGGGTATGATTTGTTCGGCTGTTTTCAGTGATTTCAATGGCGACGGCAAGCCCGATTTATTATTGGCTGGTGAATGGATGCCCCTGATTTTTATGGAAAACAACGGAGGCAAGTTTGTAAACAAAACCGGTGAAGTTGGTGATGCCTCTTTATCGGGATGGATGAATAGCATCACACCAGTAGACATTGACAATGATGGCGACATGGATTATATGGTGGGCAACAAGGGAAACAATAGTTTCATTCAGGCCAAGGTAGGCAGTCCAACCAAAGTATTCTGGGCAGATTTTGACGGCAATGGAAGACAAGACATTGCCATGAGTTATCATTACGGTGGCAGTGATTATCCGTTATTTACGATGGATGAGATGGGCAAGGCCTACCCTTTCTTCATCAATAAAAAATTCACTACGTACAATGATTTTGCGGGTAAAACCATGGAGGAAATTTTTGGCGCGGAGGTATTGAAGCAAAATAGCTTAACAGCCAATTATTTTTCAAGTTTTGTAGCTATCAACAACGGAGGAAAATTCAGCTTTGTTGAATTACCCATGTGGGCTCAGGCCGGGCCTGTCTTCGGCACCACGGTCATCGACATTGATGGAAATGGCTTTGACGACATTTTGTGCACCGGAAACAACTACAATACCCGTGTTCCTCACGGAAGAGACGATGCACAGCCCAGTTTTGTTTTGTTCAATCAAGGTGGAACCTTTAGTTATCAGTCTGGTTCAAAAAATGGCTTTTACAACCAAGATGATGGCAAATCCATGGTATTGAGTGCAGGTCCGGGCGGACAAGTCCGTGTGCTGGTTTCAAACAACAACGGGAAATTGCGTGGATTCACTTTGATGAATGGCAAAAAACAAAATCAAGCGGTGAGCTTTATTCCTGCACCTTTCATGTCGAGCTACGCCAAAGTAACCGTCAATGGCAGTATAAAAATTGTCAATCTCAATGGTGGAAATGGTTATTTATCAGGCAATTCACCCGGTGTTTGGAAGACCAAAGGGGTCAGCAATATTGAGTTCTTTGATGTAACCGGTCGTAGATTGCAATAACTTTCCAATGGCGCTTGTATTTTCAATGCAAATCCACTATTTTTGCAACCTAATTGTAAGAACATGGCTGTTACTAAACTCAAAAGAAAAGAAGCAAAAAACAGAAGCAGAATGACCAAGCGCGTTGACAACATCAAACGTTTGAAAATGGTTACCAACATTGCTTCTCCATACAAAGGTATTTCTGGTATTGTCTTGGAAGACCAAGAAAACCAATAAATGTCATTGTTTTAGATATTGAAGGCACGCATTTTTGCGTGCCTTTTTTTATTAAATTCACGCCAATGAACTTCCAAAAATCACCAACCTCCATTTTCACTTGCATCATCACCTTTGCGCTGATGCAAACTGCTTGTCAGCAAGTAAAAGAAAAGGAAAACAAAATAATCCAGAACGACATTCTGTCTGTTTGTAACATGGCCATTCAGAATGCCATCGTCGTAGACCGCGTCGCTGCTCCCGTTGGATCACGTCGGTATGTTTACGCATCTATCGCCGCTTACGAATCTCTGGTGCCTTTTTACTCTGATTACAACAGTGTAGCACCCATGATGAACGGATTGAAAGCCACACCCCTTCCCGATACCTCACAGAAATACTGTTTGGATTTGGTTGCCATGGCCGCTCATACTTTCGTAAGTAAAAAACTCGTTTACAAAGAAGACA
Organism: Bacteroidota bacterium; assembly: GCA_037975865.1. GTDB lineage: Bacteria > Bacteroidota > Bacteroidia > NS11-12g > UBA955 > UBA955. Next base: position 2,757 of record JBANFU010000002.1, on the reverse strand, counting down.
GTATCGCCAACTTCCGAAATAGACAACTCGACTTTTACAAGGATAAAATGTCAAAGTCCATGTATGAGGCGTCGATCAATTATGGCGACAGCGTTGGCGCACACATTGTGAAGTGGTCCAAGTCTGATTCCTTTTCTTATTTCCGCGGTCGTGAATTTTTCTTGACTCGAAACAAACCCGGCTCATGGGAACAAACACCTCCCGATTTCATGGAAGCTATCGAACCCAATTGGGGCAGAATCAGGCCTGTATTGTTGAAGTCGGTGCGTGACTTCTCTTACGCCTCACCCGAAACCTATTCTACAAATAAAAATTCTCGTTTCTACACTATCACCAAACAAGTGTACGACACCGTGAATTTGAAAGACACTGAAAATTTGAAAACCGCTTGGTATTGGGACGACAATCCAAATGCCTCTGTTCATTACGGACATGCCACGATCAACGTATTGAAGGTATCACCCGCGGGACATTGGCTATCCATGTTCTCAACGGTGGCAAGACAGAAAAACTATTCATTGATTGAAACAGCCGATGGCATGATGCGATTATCATCTGCGATTTTCGATGCTTTTATTACTTGCTGGCATGTAAAATACAAAACGGATTATTTGCGTCCGATCACCGCGATTCACGATTTGATTGATTCGAGCTGGAACTCGCCCATTCAAACACCCGCGTTTCCTGAATATCCATCCGGTCACAGTGTAGTTTCCAGTGCGGCAGCCAGTGTGTTGACCGCCACATTTGGTGAATACGAATTCATCGATAGTGCTGAGTTAAAATTTGGCTTGGGTGTGCGCAAATTCAAGAACTTCCGTGCGGCGAGCAATCAGGCTTGCATCTCGCGATTGTATGGCGGTATTCATTTTATCGACGCCATTGAAAACGGTAAAAAACTGGGCAATGAAGTAGGTGCCTATCACATAGAACACTTGAAAACCAAAAAGTAGTGCCCCAAAATGGGTCCACGAATCCGAAAAGCGATTAACCCAGTTGGGTTAATCGCTTTTCTATGATAGACAGTTTGTCCGTTGCATCGGAGAGCTTTTTACGCTCTACTTCCACAACTTCTGGCTTAGCATTCTGAACAAATCGTTCATTTTCCAGCTTTTTCTTCACGGTGGCAATGAATCCTTCGTAATACGAACGCTCTTTCACCAATTCTTCGCGCTCCTTGGCAACGTCAATCTCAATGGAAAGTTCAACCCAAATTTCGTGTACCCCTACAATAATGGGCATGCCATTTTGTGGTTTTGTTGCTGAATCAGTATGAACGCGAACATTGGCTAACTTCTCTACGAAATCACCCATTGAAACAATCGTAGAAGCCGATGCTGGCACCCAAATGTTCAGTGCTTCCTTGGGCGACAGACCTCTGGTATTTCGAGTATTTCTGATCTCTGTTACCAATTGCAAAGACTGAACAGAAGATGATGAAAGTCCCGCATTTTCTTGGGCCACAGGATAAGGTGACAATACCAAAGATTCTGCTTTACCCGCTGATAACAACTGAACAATTTCTTCAGAAATGAAGGGCATGTAAGGATGTAGCAACGACATTAAAGACTGCAAAATCTCTTGGGCCTCAGTACGTGTTTGTCCCGAAATCCCTTCACCGTACGGTGGTTTGATGGCCTCTAAATAAACTGCACAGAAATCATCCCAAATCAATTTATAAATTGCCATGAGGGCATCAGACAATCGAAATTCCACAAACAAATGTTCAATTTCATGCAGGGTGTCATTCAATCTGGATTCCATGAACAATTTCGCTTGCATTGCCGCCGCCGTGGGGCTTGCAGCGTGAGTCTCCCACCCCTGTATCAAGCGGAACGCATTCCAAATCTTGTTACAGAAATTCCTTCCTTGCTCAATTTGTGTCTCGTCGAAAAGAATGTCATTACCTGCAGGCGAACACAACAACAGTCCCATTCTCACAGAATCTGCACCGTACTTCTCGATCAATTCCAACGCATCGGGGCTATTCCCCAAACTTTTACTCATCTTGCGACGTTGTTTGTCGCGAATCAATCCGGTGAAATACACATTTTTAAATGGCATTTTCCCTTCAAACTCATAGCCCGCCATGATCATACGAGCGACCCAGAAAAACAGAATATCCGGACCTGTAACCAAATCATTGGTGGGATAGTAATAGTCTAACTCGGCTTTGTTTGCCTTTTCCCCTATTCCATCGAACACAGAAATCGGCCACAACCAAGAACTAAACCAAGTATCCAGTACATCAGGATCTTGTGTCAACTCGGAGGCCGCTGTTTGTATGCCTTTTTTATCAAATTCAAGTACCGCCTCTTCGGCCGTTTTTGCCACTACCCAATCCCCTGATTGCGCATACCAGGCAGGGATTCGATGCCCCCACCACAATTGTCGAGATATATTCCAATCCTTGACATTCTCCATCCAATGGCGGTAGGTGTTCTTCAATTTCGCTGGGTAGAATTTTATTTCATCGTTCATAACAGATGAAAGTACCTCTGGATTCTTTTTCATAAAATCCTGCATATTCATGAACCACTGCGTACTAATTCTTGGCTCAACTACAGCGTCGGTTCTTTCACTATAACCCACATTGTGGATATAGTTTTCTTGTTTGGACAGCAGGCCTGCTTCTTTCAATGCTTTTACCCATTGTTTTCTAGCGATGAATCGATCTTCTCCCACGAACAACTCTCCTGCGGCAGAAATGGTTCCATCCGCATTGAGGGTATCAATCACCGGTAAGTTGTATTTCAA
>JBANFU010000178.1:0-6355 GCA_037975865.1 Bacteroidota bacterium | reverse complement strand
TTGTATTTTGGGGTCGATAGCCAAACCCAACTGCTCTCTACCCGACCTGGTGCCTTGGATCCCATACATGGTATGTATTGGACTTGGCAATCGGGGTATATTCAGTGGAAATTGGAGGGTGTGATGAAAACCGATACAGCGGAAATTCCCATTCAATTGCATTTGGGTGGATTCCAAAATAACCTGCAAACGGGACAAATACTGCCACCTGTTCCCAAAAGGGATCGGACGAATTCTCTGCAAATTACGTGGTTGTTGGATGAATTGCTCCGATCTATTACACCACAAACTGCGCGTGTTATGTCGCCCAGTCACTTGGCCCAAGAATACGCCCAACGTATTGCCGGTGGGGTCAGTTATGGCCTGATTCCTATCAACACAGATCCTAAGCCATGAAGCGATCCGTTTGGTTGTTTGCTGTTTTCGTGTTGATGGGCTGTGGCATGTTTGTCGTTCAGCGAGGCCGAGGAGATATTCGGGGGCGTGCACGAAAGGCCTCTGTAACCTATCAGCAATTGAAGGCTGAGGGTTGGCCAGAAACCGTGTATTTGTTTGGTCAGAATCCATTGACTGATGCGGGGATTGCTCTGGGACGTAAATTGTTTTACGATGAAAGCTTGTCGGCCGACGGCAAGGTGAGTTGTGGGAGTTGCCATAATTCATACACGGCCTTTGCGCATGTGGACCATAAATTGAGTCACGGCGTCTACGACCGGGAAGGCCGGCGCAACGCGCCGGCCCTCTTTAATCTCGCATGGAGCCAATCGTTCATGTGGGATGGTGCCATAAACCAGCTCGATAATCAGAGTTTGTCGCCCATCGCATCGCACACAGAAATGGACTTGTCCCTGCCCGCATTTTTCGACCGGGTTCAGCGCGATACGAGCTATCAAACCATGTATCGTCATGCGTTTCCGGGCGAGCCGATGTCACTTCCCCGCCTGATGCAGGCCATCGCCCAATTTGAATTGACTTTTATTAGTCAAGGGTCGCGCTATGATTCGATGCGAAGACACCAAATCGCCTTTACCCCGCAAGAGCAAAAGGGGTATGAATTGTACAAACAATATTGTGCAGACTGTCATAAAGAACCCCTTTTTCGGTCGGATGCGTTTGAATCGAACGGACTGTTTCCAAACATCCAATTTCCGGACTGGGGGAGGGTGGAAATTACCCGAAATCCCAAAGACAGTGGGTTGTTTAGGGTGCCATCGCTCAGAAATGTGGAAGTCACGTATCCTTACATGCACGATGGTAGGTTCGCTACATTGTCGCAAGTACTGAAACACTACAGTCTCCGAACGCTCAAAATACAAGGGGTATATCAACCTAAGTCGATTGTGTTGTCGCCGAATGACCGGGTAGACCTGTTGGCATTTTTACTCACGCTTACCGATCGTCAATTTCTGCATGTAAAAGATTTGCAAGATTTCCGTTCGGTCTACAAATAATTACTTTAACCATTTAAACTTTTGACCATTTTTGTCGTCTAACCAACCTATGAAACGCCTTTTTATCGCTGCAACCCTGATGCTGTCTGCCATCGAAGCCATGGCACAAACAGATCCCGGCATCACGCAATGGATTCAGAATACTACCAATGTCAAGGGTCGACATTATGTAAAAGGGAGTTCAACGCCGGTCAACGACAATGTGCTGGCGAACGTGCAGAAAGTGCAATATTCATCGGATTGGGTCTATGTGACCACCACGGGGATTCCTTCGTACATTACTGGACCTTTTTTGGATGGCAATCCGAGCATCGCCCAGAATCAAAATGCGATCTTTAAAATTTCACTGAAGCCCGTGAAGAACTCGGGGACACCCACCGCAACTACCGGCGGAAACATCGGTATTTTCATCAATGGGGTGGCTTTGTTTGATTATCGCGATGGGGTGAGTTGGAGCAATGCCCAGCAGGCGCTGAAGGGTGGACCTTTAATGGGGACGGGCGACAACGTATGGAATCGGGATGCGGTGGTGGCAGAGCGCGGTGGATTTGATTGCGCGAAAGGACATCCGGCGATGGGGAATTATCACCACCATCAAAATCCGTCGGCGTTCAATTTGGACAAAAAAACCATTTCTACGGTGTGTGATTTGTACGCAGCGGACGGGCTTTATGTGATTGATAGCACGAAGCATTCTCCCCTGATTGGGTTTACTTACGATGGATTTCCGATTTACGGGGCGTATGCCTATAAAAATGCCGATGGAACGGGCGGGATTGTGCGGATGAAGAGCAGTTTCAAATTGCGAAATATCACGGTGAGAACGCACTATGCCGATGGTACGGATGTAATCGATGGTCCACCCGTGAACAGCACCTATCCGTTGGGATTGTTTCGTGAGGACTATGAATATGTGGCGGCACCGGGACAGGCGGATCAGTTGGACGAGCACAACGGTCGTTTTTGTGTAACGCCTGAATATCCCAACGGGATGTATTGTTATTTCACCACGGTGGATGCGAATTGGAATTCCAGTTATCCTTATGTTGTAGGTCCCACTTTTTATGGCGTGCGCACACCGGCTAAGGTGACGAGTATTGCGGAGGCGGTTACAACTTATGTGCCTGGGACCGCATCGAATGTGTTGATGGGTATGCCCACGTTTACTGTCTTACCGAATCCAACTTCAGAGGTGTTGGTAATGCAAACGGCCAAGGCGTTACAGCAAGATGTTCGCGTAGAATTGGTGGATATGCAGGGAAGGATTGTGGATGTTCAGACTGTATTTGCAGGCAGCACGATGGCTTATTTTGATGTGCGTAAGTTGTATGGCGGAAACTATTGGTTGCGCTATTTCTGCGCTGCCGGGACGTACACCGAAGCGGTGGTGATTCTGCGCGATTAAGGTTGCTTCCTCACGATTCATTTTGCACTTTCACGCTTCGATTCGTGTTGCTCCGCAATCATTCAGTTACTCCTTCACGATTTTTTGCGTGCCGATCACTTGTAGTTCTTGGTTCAATAGGATGGCGATGTAGGTAGCAGGGGCCAGTGCGTTGAGCGCGCCAACTTCGTTGGCGCTGGTTTTTAGGATCAATTGACCGGCGGTATTTCGGATTTCTATCCAACGTACTTGGGAAGGCAATGTGATTTGCCCATCCCTGAGGGGATTGGGATAAAGGTGCCCATCATCCCCGGGAGAAACACGTTTGGTCGTGGCCACAGCATTGGCATTTCTCACCATCATAACATACAAGGTGGCCGATTTTACGTCGTAGGTGGTGATCCCAAATTGGTTGTCGAAATACCAGGCTTTGGCACTTTGGTTTGGCAATGTGGTGGATGACCAAAATTTGCCTTGGGGTAGTCCTGGAAAGGCGGTTGTGTTGACGCAGGGTTGGACGCGTTTGTCATCGTTTAAGCTCCGCAATTCTTTGATGTTTGGTAATCGCCAATCATTGTATCCGGCTGTGGTATTGTACTCGGAAAGCAAGATGGCGTCCTCCCAAGTGCTGGTGGCTGCGTTGGGAACCTGTACCCACATCAGGTCTGTGAGATTGTCTGTAACGGTGCCGTTTTTGTTGTCGATGAATCGCTCGGGATAGGTCACGGGGTTGGTGGTGTATCGCATCGCTCGGACATGGAATTTTTTGGTACCGCCGGCAGAAATGGTTTCAGATTTGGGGTGATTGCCGATGCCGCCCCCTGCGTTGGTGACCCAAACCCTGTTGGTGTCATTGGCTTGCAAGGCGGATGTGTACCAGTACTCTGCCCCGGTTTTGCTGAATAGTTTGATGTCTACCGCGGGGTTGGGATATTGGTGGTTGAGGATGGTGAAGGCTTCGTAGGGGTTGGGCAATATCCAATCGTTGAAACCGCCCAAGGTAAGCGTATCGCAATACATCTTGGCTTGTTGCCATGTCATTTCACCTCCATCTCCTTGTTGCCACACGAAGGTGGTGACTGAATCATAGACCATGCCTTTGCCGTAAAGGGCTAGTTTGGGCGGATTGATGCTATAATCGTTGTCCTCACCGAAGGTATTGGTATAGCTCAGGTTTTGTCCGGTATCGGGCAGTTTTTTGGCTGTGCGATAGATGGCTTGGCCGGAGAGTTCAGCGCCATGAAGAGCGATGATCGATAAGATAAGAAAACGAAAGGTATGCAGGGCGTTGCGCAGATTCATGAGGGGGGTGTAAAGGTATTAGGGGATGACGAATTTTATCGTTTGGGGAAGGTCATTTTTTCCTTGGATGAGGAGAAAATAGGTGCCCGAAGGATAGTTGTTGCAATCGATGCTATTTTGGGTTTCTAAATCCTGGGTGTTTAAACCGGATTGGTGGTGCATTTGTTGTCCGCGGGTATTGTAAATACTCATTTCTGTAACCGTGATTTTGGCGTTGGGGAGCAGGATATGCAGATGGTTTTGTACGTCCAGGAACGCGGTACTTTTCGTTTTGCTGATCGATTTGTTGGCTACGGTCACTTTGCACGGGGCCTGACCTTTGTAGTTGTTGGTGGTTGTGCCGGCGGGCGTGATGAATTTGTAGGTATAATCGCCGTTGGTGGTCCAACTGTAATCCACGGTATCTTTATCCGCATTGAGGGTGTAAGTGAGTTTGAATCCATTGCCAGTGGGGTAGGGATGACAATGGGTGATGGTTGCTCCTTTGAGCGGGGTTAAAGCAGGCCGCACGCCTTTGGCGGCGGCCTGCGGGATGATTTGCATGGTGGCATCTTCGGTAACGGTGCCAACCATGTTGCCAATCATGTAAGGCGCAGCAGCACTGCTGTGATAATGGTATACACCGTCGCTTCCGTAGTGACCGTGGTTAGCATCCAGTGGTTTTTGGGCAGAGCCATCGGGTTCGAGGTCGCCGTAAATCGCAAAGCCATCCAGCGCAAAAGCCACGGGAGATGTCTTGGGTATTTTATTATACAACACGGTGGGGGCAATGTGGTAGTGGTAATCGTCGGCTCTGCCGCTGTGTCCGCCGTATTGGTCCAATTGGCCATCCAAAAAGGCATCGACGCCCGTGTTGGTGTACGGGTTGAAAATAGGAATTCCATTTACCGCCAAGGCCACAGCGCCGCGCAAGAAATGATTCTGGTTCACAGGGACCGGTGTGGCTGCGATTGTGGGATTGATGGGGATAGACCATGCGTTTGCACCAACATAACACTGTGGGATGGGTACTTGCTGCTGCCAAGCCGTGATGCCCAACATCATCTCATGGTCTGGAAGTCCCAACGACTCTACGTAATAGTAGGTGTTGTCGGAGCGTGTTGAAATGCTGGGTTTGTAATACGAAAAAGCACTATCCAAAAACGAAATTCGGGTGGTTAATCCCATCACTTTGAGGGTGCGATAGGTGAAGCTGCTGGCAGTCAACAAAATAACCGTTGCCAAGGCGGGTATGGCGAAGCGCAATGGTTGTAGTTTGGGGGTGAATCGAATGATTATCGCCAGTGCGAACAAAGCCAAGGTGATGAAAATGACTTCTGGACGATTTGTGCTCGGGTTTTTAGCGGCTGCAGTTGTTGCCGCACTATTCAAGGAATGGACTTCATTGTGTTTCGCCGAGATCTTATGCATTTGGTTGATTTTGTCAATCCAAGCTTGTTTTTGGGCGATAAATGCCTTGTCCTTGCTACTGAGCGATGCGATCGGTAAGAGGCGAATGTTGCCGCTCGGTTCCTCAATCAATACATTTTGGTTTTTCACCAAATAAAAACTACCCGTTACGGGTCCCGACGTTGTCTCCCAAACCCGGGGTTTTGTGTCTTGGTAATGGGCGTCATGTCCTTGAAGCGGGGCTGCCATGGCTGCAATGAAGAGCCAAAAGGTGAGGATGATTTTGTGTTTCATGGTTGGGATTTAGGGACGGTTGAGTATGATTTTACCACAGCGCTCGCCATGGCGTTTTCCTTTTAAGCAATAGGTGTAGGTGCCGTTGGGCAAGGGGGATCCGAGGGCGTTGCAGCCATCCCAAACCACGGTAAATTCCCCGGTTTGGAGTTCGTTTTGGTGGAGCAAATTGCGCACCAGCCTGCCTTGCGCATCGAAAATTTGTAGATCTACGGGCTCTTGTTGGATAATGCTGAATCTCAATTGGGTTTCTCCGGGTGATGGGTTAGGTACCACCCATTCTTGGGTGTAATTTGTGTTCCAAATTACGGGAGAATTTGTATTGAGTGAGTCATAACAGTTTACCGCACCGATGAAATAGGTGGCAGAGACATCCTTATTTTTTCGGGTAGCCGTTTCCACGGAAGCTTTGTAGACACGCACGTATTCCACTTTCACACCCTCCGGTGCTACGGTTACGCGCAAGTGACCGGAGTTGGGCAGAATTTGGCCTTCGAAATAGCCATAATTTTCGGCATAGTTCACGGAAGAATAA